>CAZPUJ010000611.1:0-4660 GCA_964589725.1 uncultured Planctomycetaceae bacterium | reverse complement strand
TGAAGGCGACAGACAAACTCGCTCGGTAGCCGGGTGCGGCGCAGCCGCACGCTCCGCAGGCGAGTCGCTTCCTGCTGCGCCAATGTTGACCCGCTGCCCGTGCGACAGCCGTCGGCCACGCTCTTCGGAGCCTTTCCCAATCCTCCCACAAACTCGTAAACCCTCCCCACCAACACTAAGCAAACCCCGAGCCGAACAAAATTGACCTTGCGTCGGCGGAGCGGCGACTGGATGGCTTCTGGCGGATTTCAGTATCGTGGGCGGACCGCCGTGCGAGCACGTCGGTGGCCTGAGGCCACGTTTCGCAAGCCCATCCAACGGACGAGAGACATGAACGCTCATGGAGAGATCGCTTAGCCCGCAAGAAATCAGTGTTCTGAAAAACCTGGACCGGCCACAGAAGATTCAGACGTTCCTCGACGATCAGCTCGGATACAACAAAGAGCTGACGTGCCGCTCGCCGCGTCGCGTGTTGCGTGACCGGGTGGCTCATTGCGCGGAGGGAGCGTTTCTGGCTGCCGCGGCGCTCCGCGTCATCGGACACGCGCCGTTGATTCTGGATCTCGAAACGGTGCGCGACGACGACCACTTGCTCGCGGTCTTCCAAGAAGACGGCCTTTGGGGAGCCATCGGAAAATCCAACTACGCCGGCCTGCGATTCCGCGAACCGGTCTATCGGTCGCTGCGTGAATTGGTGATGTCTTACTACGAGCACTACTTCAATCTGGCCGGTGAGAAAACATTGCGAGCCTATTCCACCCGCCCCATCAATCTCACCCGCTTCGACCCGATCGATTGGATGGTCACTGAAGACGATCTGTGGCCGATTTGCGAATACCTGTGCACGATCCCGCACACCCACATCCTGACACCTCGTCGCGAACGCCAGCGGCAATTCGTCGATCGGCGTTTGTTTCAAGCCGGATTGGTGGGATCAGTCTGATTCGAAAGCGTCTGGCTCGACCGGATTGCAGGTGCGGTTTTGGGAAGACTGACACGAGGCCCCGCTTTGATGACGACGGCGGTGAAATCGTCGCGTTGGGGCGCGGTTCCGCAGAAAGCGCGGGCCGCTTTGCAGAGCGTCTCGGCGATTTCCTGGGCGCTTTGCCGGCGGTGAGAGCGGACAATCTCCAAGGCTCGATCTTGACCGAAAAACGCCGTGTCAGGGGACAGCGCTTCCTTGACGCCGTCGGTCATAAGCAGCACAAGATCGCCCGGTTCGAGCGTGATGGGCGGCGCCATGGGAAAGGCCTCACCCGGGCTCAGGCCCAGGGGACAGGCGATACTGGAGGAATGCCCTTTGATCTCACCGGAGGAAGCCAGGACAAAGCCAGTCGGATGACCCGCGCTGGAATAAGAGAGGGATCGAGTCCGGGGATCGAGGCGGGCGAAAATCAGCGTGACATACTCTCCTTCGCTCGTGTCCCCATAGAGCAAGCGGTTGGCGGTCGACAGGATGGCATAAATGTCGATTTGGCACTTCGTCAGGGTCACGGTGCGCAAGCAGGCGATTGAAGAGACGTATTCAGAAACCACCGACCGCACTCGGCCGGGACGGGTAACGACACACTGGACGTCAGGGCGATCGAGAAGTAACCCAAGGTCTGGTGGTCGCCGGCACTGTTGAAGTAGTAGTCGTCCACGCTCAAACCCCAATCCAGCGGCAGACCGATTCCGACTTTTGTTCCGGCAACCTCGAATCGCCAAGAAGGCTCAAGCCCAACGTTGAGAGACACGTCATTCTGTTGCGACCTGGTCGAACACTTCGGCGTAGACGCCAGCGAAAGGGCGCAGACTGAAGGATCTCAGTGACGCCGGTTTCTGCCAGTGAGCCAGGATGTCCACGCTGGCCTTCACGCCCAATTCATGCAGGTTGGAACGCATCTCGGGGTTCGTGTTGCAGTAGGCGTACCGGGCATCGACGAGCAGTCCGCGCCAGTTGGTCGTCGCTCCCAGCATCACGTCAGACATCTCCGCCATCAGGTTGTTTTTCGCCAAGTGCGAACTGTCGAAAAGAGAGATGTAGGGACGAACGACGACCTCGTCCCTGCAGGGGCAGACGGCGAACAGGTTCAGGTACGGCTGCAAGGTCGGGCCATTATCCGCTTGAAGGTAGCCACGAAAGTAATACGCCGAAGCGAGTCGAGACCGCCTGAGAGCATCACGGGAAAGCTGCCCGGTTCATCCGCCGACGATGGCGTGCCTTCCGCGACTCCGGCCGCCGCCACTTTGCAGTACGGGCAGGCGAGCGCGCGCGGAACGGCCGAACAGAACGGCCAGACATGCCGCGATCGCCGGAAAACTTAGCCTCATTTCTCCGCCTTGTCATGCTTGCCTGAGCCTTCGTAATCCGATCAGCGTGCAACATCGAATTATTCGACAGTATCGCTACGGCGGAGAAATTGCTTGAGGATTTGGCTTGGGAACCGCAGAGTTCAACATCGCTATTTCCAGCCGGCATGGTGAGCACGATCGCATTGTCGCCCGCATGCATGGCTCCCTACCGTTCCGGATCTGAACGCGGCACGGTGACCATCGACGGAGAGCGGCAGAAATAACTCGCGCAACGGTTTACGAGGACGAGCCGAACGCGGCATCGGACAATTGAGCACTCCTCGACGCTCTGTGTTAGAAAAATATGGGATAATCAGGATGAATAGAGTGGATTAGTGGCTTGTGATTCTGTAAAAATCTAGGTCCAAATCGGAAAATGGGAGTCTGCGGTAATTTGAGTGCAATTCCATAAAATAAGTTAACTCGGATTCATTGGTCGGTAATGCCGCATGCTGATCCGGAATTCGAGAGTTTGCCGCTAAGGAGTCTCGTATGGCTGTTCAACTTGGTTCTTCCCCTCAGGGAATCGATCTGCTACTTCTGTGGCGAAGGAAGTACGTGCTATTGGCATCCCTCCTCGCCGGAGTCGGGATCGGTCTCGGATACCTACAGGTGGCTCCGACGACGTACCAGGCGCAAGCACGTGTTTTGGTTGAACCACGTGGCTTAGGCTCGGGATTGGAGTCGGACGCTCGTGCGAATCTCGAGTTCCTGCCGACCCAGGCCGAGACGATTCGCAGCCCAATCACGGTCGGGCGAGCCCTCAAATCCGTGCAAATCACTCCGCCAAGCGGAGCCGATTTGGACACGTTCAATCCGGTCCTATTCGTCCTCGCGTCGTTGCGGGCGACGCCTATGCTGAAGGCCAACGTACTCACGATTGACTACCAGAGCACCATTCCGGGGGAAGCCGTTGCCGTGATTTCGGCAGTGATCGAGAGTTACCGACGCGACGTGGCGGAAGCCGATCGTGGCACGTGGGCAACAAACGTCGAGATGATTGCGGCTCGCGAACGTGAGCTTCGGCACGATCTCGAGACGTTACAGAGTGCGTATGTGGAACTTCGCCAGAATAGCCCCTTGACTGGCGGAATAGGGCACGACGCAACGGCCGTCGCCTTGGCAAAGCTCAATGAACTGGGAACCCAACTGGCCGAGACAGAACGCCGTCGGTTCGACCGCGAGACGCGACTGAGTGCGGTGACGACAGCCCTTGCGTCGTCGGAACCGCGTCCGCCGGTCACGACCGAAGCAGCGGTCGGGGCAGATGGCCAATGCATCACCCGCGTCGTCGCACTTAAGCCGGTACTTTCGCGACTCGACTCCCACCTCCTTGAGCAGGTTCTACCCTGCGCAGAGCCAGTCGAAGCCCGCAGCCTTGAAGAAGTTGAGCAGAAACTGCGGCTCGCCAAATTTAGTCTCGAACAACTGGACGCGGCGTACGGTCCCAAGCACCCTGATCTAGTCTCCGCCAAAGCCGAGGTCACCGAATTCGAAGAGCTACTGCAGCAGCGTCTCCAGAACATAGTCAGCGGTTGGAAAAGTGAAGTGCAAGTGTTGAAGGACGCCGAACAACGTCTGCACGCAGCTTACGCGGCGGAACGTCAACAGTTAAAGGGTGTCGATGTCTATCTGGTCAAGGAGCAAATGCTCCAGGGAAACATCCGCAAAATCGAACAGCTTCACTCCACGACACTGACTCAGTCGGAACAAATCCAAGCTGCTGAAAAGGCCATCGACGAGGGGCGCAGTTCAATACAGATGCGCATTTTGGATGGGCCTCGCCTGCTCGATGACATGACGTGGCCCAAGCCAAAGTTGCTCTTGGCCGCGGCCGCTGCCCTTGGACTACTCGCCGGATCCTGTTTCATCTTGCTCAGCGATCTCATACGAAGACACCATGAACTTGCCGGAGAACGAACGTGACGCAGGTGCTGGCGCTATGCTCTCTGATGCTGGTCGTCTACGCATACGGTCTGTTCCCGCTTTTGGTGTACATGCGCGGGCGGCTATTGCGCAAACCGTGGCGCTCAGCAGAAATCACTCCCACGGTTTCCATTGTCATTATCTGCCACAACGAAGCGGCCCACATCGAAAGGAAACTGCGAAACGTACTTTCGCTGGACTACCCTTCCGATGCGTTGGAGGTCATCGTTGCGTCGGACGGCTCCGATGATGGAACGGACGACATCGTGCGCTTGTTTTGGGATAAACGGGTGACGCTACTTTCCTACGCGCGACGAGGAAAGATTCCGGCACTGAACGACGCGGTCCCCATGGCAAGTGGCGAGATTCTGGTCTTTTCGGACGCCAACAGCCAATTCGC
>CAZPUJ010000610.1:0-7086 GCA_964589725.1 uncultured Planctomycetaceae bacterium | reverse complement strand
GTGGCCGAAATGGAGAAGAAGCGACAAGAAAACATCGCCGCTCGCCAAGCCGACATCAAAGCCTACGACGATCGCTTGGTCGCGAAGGTCGGCGAATGGGAGAAGCTGCAACAGACCAGCAACGTCGAATGGATTCCGCTGTTGCCGTCATCCGTGACTGGATCGAAGGAAACAACGCTGACCGTCGAATCCGATCGCTCCGTGATCGTCGAAGCGAAGGCCGCTCGCAACGCCATGCTGACCGTGATGTTGCCGACCAATTTGCGCAACATCACCGCCTTTCGCCTGGAAGCCATTGCGACCGAAAAAGCTCCGAATGGCGGTCCTGGCCGAGCGGGCGACGGCAACTTCGTGCTCACCGAGTTCGAGGTCTTCGCGTCTTCCGCCGCCAAACCGGCCGAAGCCCAGAAGGTCGAATTGCACAAACCGCTGGCCGACTTCAGCCAAGTGAACTTTGAAATCGCCAAGGCCATCAACGGCAACCCCAACGACGGCAACAAGGGTTGGGCCATCTCGCCGGCGTACGGCGTGACTCACTGGGCCACGTTTGAAGCCAAGCAGCCGATCAACATCGAAGGTGGCACACAGTTGAAGATCGTGATGCACCATAAGTTCAGCCAGCCCGATTACGTGCTGGGCCGCTTCCGCATCTCCGTGGCTGTGGACAAGACCGACGTCGGCCTGACGCTCGCCGACGAATATAAAGCGATCGTCGCCACGCCTGCTGCTCAACGGACTGCTCAGCAAACGGCTCATCTGGCCAAGCACTTCAAAGCAGTCGATCAGGAATTCTTCAACCTGCAAGCCGCCCTCGGAGTCGCCAACCAACCGCTGCCTCCCGATCCGAAACTGATCGACCTGCAAGGCAAACTCGAACTCGTCAGCCAACCGATCCCATCCGACGGTCGGCTGTTGCAACTGCAAGCCGACGTGAAAAACAGCGAGCAACAGCTCGGCAACAAGCGTTTGACGGCTGCCCAAGATGTGGTCTGGGCCTTGATTAACACGCCAGCTTTCTTGTTCAATCGGTAGAGTTGTTGCGTTGATTTTGGTTAATTCAGGGATGCAGAATGAACTTTGTGTCTATCGGGTGTTTCACTGAGCCAGATTCGCTGATACAGAATTAGACGACTTCATCATCAACGGCCAATTCAACCCATCGAATGACAGGAGCCAAGTCATGCTCTCGATCCTTGGTCAACGTGCAAAAGATTTGTGTGATCGCCGACTGGGAATGACTCGCCGTGATGTGCTGCGAGTCGGTGGTAGCGGCGCGCTGGGCCTGACGCTCGGCTCGATGTTGCGACTGAAAGCTCAGGCCGAAGAGGCCAAAATCAGTGGTGGAGTAGGCTGGGGCAAAGCCAAGAGCGTGGTTCTGATTTACTTGCAAGGCGGGCCTTCGCACCTCGATCTGTGGGATCCGAAGCCGGACGCTCCGGATAATGTGCGCAGCATTTTCCAGCCGATTGCCACGAAGTTGCCCGGCGTGAACTTCACGGAGATTCTGCCAAACCTGGCGAAGATCAACGACAAGTTCACGATGATGCGCTCGATCGGCTACACGCCTAACGGTCTGTTCAACCACACAGCCGCCATCTATCAAATGATGACGGGCTACACGACCGACAAGGTCAGCGCGTCCGGCCAGTTGGAGCCTCCCAGCCCGAAGGATTTTCCCAACTTCGGCTCGAACATCATCCGCTTGAAGCCGCCCACGGAGCCAATGCTCCCGTTCGTCATGCTGCCTCGGCCGCTGCAAGAGAGCAACGTGGTCGGCAAGGGAGGCACCGCCGGGTTCCTGGGCAAGGCGTTCGACCCGTACACGCTATACCCGGACGGCGATGACTTGGACATGAACAAGATGGACAAGATCAAGATCGACGACTTGCAACTGCGGCCCGAAGTCTTTGCCGTGCGGCTCGAACGGCGAGCTCGTTTGCGCGACACGATCAACGCCAGCATGAAATCTCTCGACGCGGCGGTGAAAGACTACAACCTCGACGCCTACTACGATCAGGCACTGCGTTTGATCGTCTCCGGCCGCGCCCGCGAAGCGTTCAACCTCGGAGCGGAATCTCCCGAGCTGCGCGCCAAGTACGGTCGCACCACATTCGGCCAAAGCCTGTTGTTGGCTCGCCGCTTGGTCGAGGCCGGGACGCGCGTGGTCGAGGTGGTGTGGCCCAAGGTTGCCAACAGCGACAACCACTCGTGGGACCACCACGCCGGTCTCCCCGAACGTATGAAGAAGCAATCCGGCCCAATGCTCGATACCGGCCTGTCGGCCTTCCTCAGCGACATGGACGAACGCGGCCTGCTCGCGGAAACACTAGTTCTCACCGTCGGCGAGTTCGGTCGCAGTCCGTTGCGCGGCGTCAGCACCAGCGGCAACAGCAATACTTCGGATGGTCGCGATCACTGGCCGTATTGCTACACCGGCATCATCGCCGGTGCCGGCGTCAAGCGCGGCAATGTTCACGGCCAGAGCGACAAGACGGCGTCCTCGCCCCTGGAGAACCCGGTCCATCCGATCGAACTGCTGGCGAGCATCTATCACGCCTTCGGCATCCACCCGGAAACGATCGTCTACAACCACCTCAACCAGCCGCGCGAACTGGTGAAGGCCCAAGCTGTGACGAGCTTGTTTACGTGAGAACCGTCCGCATCGCTAGACGCAGTTTCAAAACTCGCCCGACGCGCACGCGAGGGATCGGAAACCACCGGTAATTTCGATCCCTCGCGTGCGCGTCGGGCGAGTGTGCCGGTTATGAAAACGCTTCTACGACTGCCAGCCATTCCGCAGCGATGAAGGCTTCATTTTGAGAGGCACGAGATACCGCCACGGAGGAACCGATGGCGGCAGTGAGGCTACTGCGAATCGTCGCCGTTGAATCCGTCTTGCTTTGATGCGGCTTCGTAGAGTTTCGACAGTTCGAGGAGAAGTGGTTCGATCAGTTGCAGGTATTCGTCTTCGGCGAGTTGCGTTTTCCGTTGCCGTAACTGAGCGAGGTCTTGTTCAAGTTCGTCACGTCGTGCGCGAACGTCGGCGGAGAGTTGTTCTTCGCGGCGGCTGCGGACGAGATGGAGTTGGCTGGCCCGCAGACCGTCCACCGTGGTTCCGTCCTTGGCCGACTTAACGGCACGGACTCCTTGGAACCAGTCGGCAGGTGTGCCGAGTCGATCGCCGTTGTCGTCGAGCAGCGCGTGCTCCGTCATCAAGCGGCCTTCGCTCGCGTAGAACTCGCGAACGCGGGACGACGTCAGCAGGAATGCTTCCAACAGCGACGTTTGCTCGTCCTTGTCGAGGTCAGCCTGCGGATCGCTCAGTGCAGCAGAAAGAAAATCGCCAAAGCGCGCGAAGTTGTATTCGTAACCGCTCTTGGTCGCCGTGATCACGACTCGGTTCGGCCCCGACAGTTCGTTCAAGAACAGGCCGCTGCTGCTGGCACAGTTCACGAGGACCAACGGCCGTTCGATGGGTTTGAGCCATTCGCACAACTCGGACGGCGAAATATCTGGGCCACGTAGATTGAACCTGGCCGTCCTGCCGTCAAACGTGCCGTGCCCGATTAGAATCAACCACAGCGGTTCCGTGCCGGACTTCGCGTACTCGGAGAGCCGTTGCTTCAACTTGTCTCGGTCCGGCGTCGATCCGACATCGTCCAGCCCGGTCGAAATGAAGTCCGCGCGGCCGCGCTTCGCCGCGTCGCTCCATCGAGCAGCCCACTGTCGAAACTGCTGTCCGAACTCGTCCGTCCCCTCCGCCCCGACGACAACGATCACACTTGGTCGCGGTTCTTCGCCGGTCGAACCAGTCAGGAGAGCAGCACAGGCAAATACGATGAGAGAATTCATGCAGTGCTCCTCATGCGGCCGAAGGCCGCGACAACGTAGCCCTCTCGCTCCGCGAGAGGAACAGCCGGACGAGCGGTCGACGTCGTGATTCAATCCGCGTCAAACGCGCACTCGACGTCGTACGTGCGCTCGGCACTCCTCTCGCCGAGCGAGAGGGCTACATTACGGCAG
The DNA here is from genome assembly GCA_964589725.1 of uncultured Planctomycetaceae bacterium. Lineage (GTDB taxonomy): Bacteria > Planctomycetota > Planctomycetia > Planctomycetales > Planctomycetaceae > CAYSHJ01. Next base: position 3,063 of record CAZPUJ010000610.1, on the reverse strand, counting down.
TCCTCTCCAACGTCGCAGCCCCCATTCGCCCACCAAGCAGCCGATGGCCAACAGGAACACGGATGACTGGTGCCACAACGGATAGATCCACGATTCGACAACCGGAATCTTTCGATTCGGCAGGCTGCTCACGAATTGATCGAGATCGTCGGCCGCGATCACTTCGCCGCCGGTGTCCTTGGCGAGTTGCTCCAATCGCAAGCGGTTGACGGTGAGCGTGCGGAACTCTTCCGTTTGCGGTTCGACCGACCAGCCGATTTCACGCTGGCCGACTTCGCTGCCGTCAGCGGCGGTGACTGTGACATTCGCGCGATACACGCCCGGTGCGCGTGGCGCGAACAGAGCTTCGTATTGGCCGGACGAGCGATCGCTGCTCTCGGCGACGAGTTCGATCTTGCGGTCGTCGGGCGTCTGCACGTGCAGGGCGACGACGGCGTTATCGAGCGGCTCAAATTGAGTGTCTCGCGCCCGCACCAGCACTTGCACGGCGGGAATCGCGCCGGCGGACGTGTGCCGAGTTTCCACTTCGACTCGTCCCGGCACATCCGAGACCAGCCAACGCACCGTCTGCCGCCACGACTTTTCGAGATCGCTCTGCGTGTGATCGGTGCGGCGCAGATTCCAACGCCACAGATCGCCGATCAACAGCGCCGCCGTGCGTCCTCGACCGAATTGCTGCACGACCAGGGCGGGGCGGACGGTTCCGTCCGCAGAAGTCACCTGCGCGAGCACCGACGCTCCAGGCTTAATCGCCTGCACGCTATTGAGGCTTTTGAATTCCGGCATCGACGCGAGACGTTTCTGTTCGTCTTGTTCGTTGGACCGCACGCGGACCCACGGCTGCAACCAGCCTTCGCGAGTCAGCAACAGCCGATAACCGGCGTCGGCTGAGGCGGTGGCCACGTCGCCTCGGTCCAAGTAGACCGGCAACATCTCGCCGACGGCCGCTCGCTGATAGCCCCCTTCAAAGAACGAGTGATTGCCGCCGAGCATCAATAATCCGCCGCCGCGCCGGCTGACGAACTGCTGCAAGAGCGACAATTGATCCTGCGTGAAGAACGCGGCCTCGATGTCGTCCAAGACTACGGCGTGAAATCGGAACAGATCTTCAAAGTTCTTGGGGAAGCCGCCGCGAAGCTCGTCTTGGTTTTCAGTTCCAAGTCGCAACAGGACCGGCTCGTCGTATTGTTCAGCCTGTTCGTCTTTGTTGCCGAAGCCGCGAAACAGCGGATTGCTTCGCTCGCCGGACCGACTGAGGAACGTGAACTTCGGCTCCTTTTTGGCGATTCGCACCAGGCCGACTAGTTTGACTTCGTCGTCCTCGTCGAGTGCCCGCCGCAAAAACTTGAACTCCCAATTCGGCCGCCCGCCAACATACAGCACGCGGAACGGCCCGCCGCCGCGGTCAACCGTCACGATCCGACGATTGTTGGCCAGCGTCGCTTCCTGGGACGTCGCGTCACTTTCGCTCAACTTCTCCTCACCCGATAAGAACGCCTGCACGGTGTAGAAGCTGATGCCGGACTTCTCCGGCCGCAACAGGAACCTTTGCACGGACGGTTCGCCGTCGATGATCTTCTCAACTTTGCGACGCTCAACTTCCTCGCCGGCTTCGTTCAGCAGCCGCAAGCCAACCTCCTTGTCAGAGACTGCGTGTCCTTCGATCGTCGCCGTGATCGTGACTGGTGCCGCTTCAAAGTTGGTCTGACTGACCGCCACATGCGACACCGACAAATCGACCAGTCCGCTGTCGGCCCCAATTGCCACGGGATACACCGGTGGAAGTTTCTTGATATCGAGCGTCGCGTCCGACAAATCCGTGGCGTTGCCATCAGTCAGCAACAGGATGCCGGCAACCGGCTGTCCTCGAAAGCGATCGGCCAGTGCCGCTAGAGACATGTTTATCGCCGAAGCTTCGCCCTCGAGCGTCAGCTCGGCGAACGTCTTGACCGGCCGCAGGTTCGTGTCGAGCACATAGCGGCGCACGTCGAAGTCCTGTCCCAACCGCGCGAGCCACGACGACTCATCCGCCAACCGCTCTCGCATGCCCTGCCCGCGCGACGGCCCGCCGTCACCGTCAGATAATTGCAAACTGCGGCTGTTGTCCGCCGCGACGAGAAACAAATTGCTCCCCGGTCGCGGCCGAGTCCCCGTGAACAGCGGCTCCACCAAACACACCGCCAGCGCAACAACGCCGACGCCTTTGAGCAACGCCGTCAATCCCCGTATCCACGACATCGATCCCGCACGGCGATACGACCAAACCAGCACACCCAGTGCGGCCACCGACAGCAGCACAGCCCCACCTAGCCAGTGACGTGCTCCCAATGTCACCTCGGCCAGTGCCATGAGCTCCAAGTTTGACGGAGATTGAAGAGCCATTCAAACGGCCTATCCCCGAAAGAAGTTCAACAGCGCAGCAAGTGTTTTTGCGAAGCGAACGCACCGTATGTCGAAAGCTCTCGAAGTGCGAACATCCTAACGCGACGTCGGCTCGTTGCGAATTCATAGCTTCCCGAAGGTGCGCAGGCTGGTGCCGCTCCAGCCCGCTGACATCGTCAGGCGTGTCGTCAGCGGGAAAAGAGTTCCAGTGCTTCGCTCTCGCGGATGTCTGCACGAGTTGGTTCGGGCGATAAGTACGAACACACGATCAACGTGCCCCTGACCTTTCGGCCGATCCACATGAGCATCACAATCAGGCCAGCGAACCAGAGCATCGCAGGATGCTGAACGAACTGCGTGGTGCACTCGACCGCTGGCTGACAAACCACGCCGCCGCGCCGATGGCCAACTGACTTGAGCGATGCCCATGATCAAACCGCCGACTTGCCCGATCTGTCAAAGGTCCATCGTGGGAGACGCCGCTCGCGAGCCGGACTGGTTTCCCTTTTGCAGCGAACGCTGCCAGCGCGTGGACTTCTTCCGCTGGAACGACGGCAAGTACGCGATCGTCGAACCGCTGGACCCCACGCGAATGGCCGAGGAGTTGGAACGGCATCGCGCGGAGTTCGCAGACTTGCCGGATGACGAGGATCAGTAAGGAAACCCTCACAGCGGAATCCG
>CAZPUJ010000609.1:0-3625 GCA_964589725.1 uncultured Planctomycetaceae bacterium | reverse complement strand
GATGACCGCCCCCACCGTGATGACCGCCCCCACCGTGATGACCGCCCCCACCGTGATGACCGCCGCCGTGCCCGTGCCCCGCAATCGCGGTTTGGCTCAAACCGCACGCGACGACAATGCCAATGAGAGATTTGAGGAGATTCAGTCGGTTCATGGTGACCTCGCCTTGCCGCTAGCCTATGCGTAAAGAGGGGACCGATACACCCGCACGTGCGGAGCAATCGGTCCGCGCAGTCGACAGACGTCACTGCGGACATCGGATTATTTATACTCTTCGCGTGAACCACAAAAAAGGCCGATCGGGAATCCTTGCGGAGGACTGAGGATGGAAACCGGCGATGCTGGAAAAGTCGATCAGGATGACCCTGCTTCGCGCGGAGGTGATCTCACTGGTTCCACGACGGATCCGGTCGTGACGCCGGCCGGTGAATCGCGTCTTTTGACGTGGTCGGAACATACGCCCGCGCGGTTGTGGGTCGGTCGATCCGGCGTATCGTATCGGACGGCGACTGCGCTGGAACTGCGACGCGATCACGCCGCCGCGGTGGACGCCGTGCGGGCGGAGTTCGATCTACTCCGCGATCTTGGTGAGCCGTTCGTACGACAATTCGGGTTGTTCGAAGTGCAGACGGAGGTTCGATCGAAAACGGAATACCTCGCGCGGCCAGATCTCGGACGGCGTTTGAACTTGGCGGCGCGCGAATGTCTGCGGCAAGCCGGCTCTAAGAATACGGACCTGCAAATCGTCATCGGCGACGGTCTTTCATCAACGGCGGTCGCGACTCAGGTTCCCGGGTTGCTTCCAAACTTGTTGAGCGAGGCAAATCGGCGTGGTTGGCGAGTCGGACAGCCGTTCGTCATCCGCTACTGCCGCGTCGGCGTGCTGAATGACATTGGTGAGCTGCTTGATCCGACGGTCGTCGTGCTGTTGATCGGTGAGCGTCCGGGTCTCGCGACGGCCGAAAGTTTGTCGGCCTATCTGGCCTATCGACCTCGATCGGGACACACGAACGCTCGGCGTAATTTGATTTCGAACATTCACGCGCAAGGCGTTTCGCACGCCGACGCTGTCGAGCGGATTCTGAATTTGGGAGACCAAATGCGAACTCAACAACGCAGCGGCATCGAGGTGAAGGAAGTCTGGTCGCGAGCGATCTCGACTTTGGGTGATGAATCAAATTTCAAAAGCGCAGTTGCGAACCGCTAATCGGCGCTCATCTTCGCTCATGAACCGCCGCAATTAGCGACGATTAGCGAGAATTAGCGATCCTTTTCGTCACGCATTTTCTCGACCGCCGCCCAATTCGAGTTGCTGGACCAAGGCGTGAAGAACACCGTCTCCTGCTCCTGCTTGTCGGTCGGCATGAACTTCAATCGGACGCGATAGGAATATTGATTCCCTGCCACGACCTCGAAGTCAAAGAATCGGAAGAGTGCCTGCTGAACTTCGTACTTCGATTTCGGCGGCGTGACCGGCAGACGCGGATGCGTGATCAATTCCTTTGGCCACGGCGAGTCGGCTCGCATCGGCAATGGAGAAGTGAAGACGGGATTTCGCAACAATGCAGGAATCGGATCGGGATCGACCAATGCGGCGTCATCAAGAACCTGGAGCGTGTTTGCCAGATCGATTTTTTTCCAGGAGATCTTGAATCCAGGCTCGATATCCGCGTAGGGGTCTTCCGTGCTCGCACTGCCTCGTTCAATCTCGAAGTCCACGAAGTTTGGGACAATGGTGAACGAACTCATCGGAACCAAACCACGAATGGTGACCACGGGGCGAGAAGCCTGCCGTTCTTTGGCGAGGTCATCCGGCGGCGTCTTGGGTTCTGACGCCTTCGTGCGATCGGCATTGAATGGGATCGCGGCATGTGTTGAAGTTGCCATCAGTCCTTTGACGTGTGGCCAGGAGCCGGAGAGAACCTCGACGTCGCGGGTGATGACGCGAGCCACTCGAAAGCCAACGTCGTCTTCATGATCGGCGGTTCCGAAGACTTGCAACAACATCCACTCCTCGCTCCCGTCGTCCTCGCGTTTCCGCGAACTCTGGTAGCCACCTCCCAGTGCGGTCCTCATGAAGAACGGCTGTGGCGGATGGTCCTTATCCTGAGGAGATAAGGCATCCGGATTGTCAGCACCCAAGTTGTCGTTGGTCCACTCGCTGACGTTGCCAAAGATGTCATGCAGGCCAAACAAATTGGCGTTGTCGCCGCCGACGGGAGCAGTCGTGTCGAAGAATCTCAGGCGAGCATTGTGCGGGAGCTTAAGGGGCGTGTTTGACGCTAAGCCGGCTCGCGCGGCGAACGCCCATTCAGTGATTGTAGGGAGACGATAATGTTGCTGCTCGGTGTCGCTCAGCCAGCGGCAGAAGGCATTCGCGTCCTGCCAGGAAACACGCACGACGGGATGTTGATCGCTGTCCTGGATGATGCCCGGATGTTCCCACGTCCGACGCTCGGTGCCCGACTCCGGCGGGAGCCGTTCGGCGATCGTCTCGTACTGAGTTGCCTCGACGAACTTGCGAAACTGAGCGACGGTGACTTCCTGAGTCGCCAGGTAGATCGGTTGAGAAAAACCCGCGACGATTGGCAGCATCGGGGACTTGCTAAAAGCATTGGTGCCCGTGGGATCGAAAGCCCCTGGCGGCAACACTCGCAGTTTCATCCCGAGCGAGTTCGTGGTCTCGACGGGTCCGTTGGCCGAGCGTGCCCAAGCGTCTTGAAGGCGTTTGGCTTCGTCGGCCGTGAACGGGATGACCGCACGGGGTGGTGTTGTCTGTGTCGGGTCAAAGTCCAGTGGCGGATTCCACTCGCGCCGCAGCACGAGTAGTTGCGTGCCCTGCTGGACGTCCCCCGCGAACTCCGTCGGCACCGGACGATCGCGATTCGTCCAACACAGGATGAGCCGGTCGCGGTCAAGCCGGAAGATGCCGTTTCGCCAGACGGTCCGTCCTAGAGACGACGGGTTGGATTGATCGCTCAACGAGAGTTGCTTCGGCTCGACATCTTCGGAGTACGCGGCAAAGAGCTTGGCTTGTCGGCCATCGAAAACGACGACATGTTCGGCCGCGAATTCGATCCATTGCAGCGGCGCTGCGACGTTGGCTCCCATGCCGCTCATCTCAGACCCACCAAATCCGCCAGCCAGGCCACCGCCCCCAGCCGCTCCGCCTGAAGGCGCAGCGCCGACGGGACCGCCGCCAAAGCTTCCCATCATTCCGGACATTGCCGCTGGGCCGAGAGCCGCCCCCTCGCTCGACACGACCACCCAGCGGCCGAGCAACGGTTTGAGCGAGTCGGCGAGCGCTCCAGGACTCTTACGAATTGGTTGCGGTTCTTCGATGTCGTCGACATCCAGTAACACCTTTTTAGATTCCGAAAGCAGTCGCGGTTTCGGAAATGCCTGCGATCCGAGCGGTTTTTGTGGCGCTGCCTCCGATGTCATCGGACGGCGTGAATCGTAGAGAAATTGATAATCTTGCAACGTGGATTTCGGTCGAACCTGAAATCCTGTTCCAGGCAACCAGTACATCACCGCGAGTGTCAGCGGAGTCCCGATGATCGTGAAGCACGCGATCGCGAACAGTCGTTGCCAGCCGGTCAGACGCTCGCGCATCCAACGCTCG
>CAZPUJ010000608.1:0-7077 GCA_964589725.1 uncultured Planctomycetaceae bacterium | reverse complement strand
TCCGCCTTCGACCGCATCATCACGGCGGGCGGCTACGTCAGCGTCAACACCGGCAACGCTCAAGACGCCAACTGCCTGCCGATCGCTCGCGACCGCCAAGAGAAGTCAATGGCCGCCGCCGCTTGCATCGGCTGCGGAGCCTGCGTCGCCGCCTGTAAGAACGCGAGCGCGATGCTCTTTGTGAGCGCCAAGATCAGCCAGTTCGCGCTGTTGCCTCAAGGCGAACCCGAACGTGTCCGGCGAGTCACTCGCATGGTGGCTCAAATGGACAAAGAAGCCTTCGGCGGATGCACCAACACTTACGAATGCGAAGCCGCCTGCCCAGCCGAAATCAGCGTCAGCAACATCGCCCGCCTCAACCGCGAATACCTGCGCGCCATGCTCATTTCGGAAGAGGTGTAGCAATATTCGGCGCCGTCTCTACTCCGGTGACGTCGGCGTTTCGATCTTTTCAAATACGAGCGGATGTTCGCTGTCTCGGTCGCCGACGCAGAAGCGGACTTTGCCGTCGAGGACGTCGGCTAAGAGGTCGCCGCAGACTTCGGCTCGCCATCCTTGGGCCAAGCGTGGCGGCGGTTCCTTCGAGTTCTTTTTCGTATGCCAGCGGACGAGCGATTTGAGATCGGCTGAGGTGCCGACGAGGCCTAGCGCAACTTTCAACTCGGCACAGCGATTGGCCAGCACGATTTGTAGCAGCTTGCTGAGAATGTGATCTTCGGAACTGGATTCGGGCACGGGCGTCGGTCGCGGCAATTGAGACTCCGTCAGCGACACGCCGCGCGCGATACAGGCGGCCAATTCGGCCGCGTGCTTTTTGTAACTCGGCCGATTCATGTCCCGCGTGGCCAGCACCGCCTCGGCGGATTTCGGCTGACGTAGGGCGAGGTCGACAATCAAGTCGTCGCGCAGGATGCGGCGGATTGGTTGATTCCGTTCGGTCGCCAGCCGCTCGCGCCATTGAAACAGCTCGCGAGCGACCGCCAACTGCCGCGGCCTCATTTTCTGCAAGCCGCCGAGCCGCCGCCAACTCTCTTCGGTGCGCTCGGTCTCCAATTCGTCCACGATGCGGATAAATTCGGACTCCGCCCATTCCAGTCGTTTGAGCCGTTTCAGCGAGGTTTGTTGTTTCTTCCAGACGTCAATCAAGTGCCGCACGTCGTCAACGGCGTACTCCAGTTGCTCGGGCGAGAGCGGTCGGCGTCGCCAATCAGTGCGTGTTTGATGTTGCTCCAGCTTGTGTCCCAGCACGCGCGAAACGAGCGATTCGTAGCCAACCGGGTACGTCGTGCTCCGCAAACCTTCGGCGATTTGCGTGTCGACAATTCGTCGCGGTCGACGGCTGCCAAGATTTAGACAGAAGCGGATCTCCTCGCGGCCGGCATGCACGATCACAGTCGTGTCTTCATCCGCCAGGATCTCCCACCAGGCCGACAAGTCATGCACGCGGTACGGGTCGACGGCAACGGAACGCTCGGACGTGGCCAGTTGCAGCAGGCACAATTCCGGCAGGTACGTGTGCTCGGACACGAACTCGGTGTCGAACGCGACCACGCCCGCCGAGCGAATGTGCTGGCATAGCTCGTCGAAAGCCGCCTGGTCCTCGATCAGCAAGTGTTTTGCCGCACCTGACATACACCGCCACTCCGTTGGGGCGGAATCGTGCCATGCCAACGAAATTGCCGCAAGGGCGACGGCGGAAAACCCCATTTTCCCGAAATCTTGAGCGATCCCTGTAGCCGGACTCGGTCAGCCGCTAGCTTATGCCAGTGATTCTAAGCCACAAACAAGCGAGGAGAACGCCGGCATGTTGCCTCGGCGAGAGTTGTTTCCGCATGTCACCGAGATGAACCACCAGGCGCGACGCCGATTGGGCTGTTGCGTCTATTTGGTCGGCGACACGAAAGAGTGGTTGCTGATCGACATTGGCTATGCCGACACCACCGACGAAATCGTCGAGTTGATCCGCCAGATGGATTTCCCACTGATCCACTGCAAGTACTTGATTGCGACTCACGCGGACGTCGACCACATCCAGGGTTTGAAGCGAGCCAAAGAATTGCTGCCCAACGCCAAGACCGTCGGCCACGAAGAGTGTATCCGGCTGTTGGCCGCCGGGGATCGCATTCGCACGTACGCGGAAGTCTCGGCCCAGGGAATCTCGATCGACCTGCCGATCATCCAGATTGAACGAGCGATCAAAGAGGGTGACCTGCTAACGGTCGGAGACTTGCAGCTCGAAGTTTGGCACACGCCCGGACACACCAATAGCCAGTTGTCGTTCCGGCTCGGAAACCTGCTATTCTCCGGCGACAACATTTACCGCGACGGCTGCGTTGGTCACATTGACGCACATCATGGCAGCGACATCCCAGCGTTCATGGATTCACTGCGGAAGATCCAAGCCAGCGATGTGGAATGGCTGCTCCCCAGCCACGGCCCGGCGTTCCGCAAGGACAACGCACTGCTGCAACGAGCGATTGACCGCCTCGACAAGTATCAACACATGGCTGATTTCGGCACCTGTGCCGTCGATTGGCCGCTGCTAGAGGAGTGGGAGGAGGAACTCGTCAAAGGCGTGGCGCTGAAGTAGCTCGGATTGATCGCGGGAGTCGATCTCGCACGTTCCCAAGTGCTCCGCTTGGGAACGCCTCCCCGAGGCTCCGCTTCGCGAGTCCGAGCGGACATCGGACCCAAGCGACAGGGTGCCGCGACAGACTTGAACCAGAGCTTTCCAAACCTCGTTTCCAAGCGGAGCTTGGGAACGAGGCAAAGCGGGTTATTCACGACGCCATCCGCAAATGCTGATCACGGAAGCTCGCCCAGGACTCCTTCGGCAGGCAGCCCAGGCCAATCACCGCGAGTTGGCTCAGCACGAACACGCCCAAGGCCAGTAGCACCCCTTCGGTGAAGCCGTAGCTGTGCAAGCCCACACCCAGTTCGTTGACGCCGAACCAGGACCAGCTCGTGATGATGTTGCCGCCGATGACCAACACGGCGGTGCCTCGTTCCTTGACCAGGCCACCCCAGCGAGCGTGCAGCACCAGCGCATTCCACAGCACAATCATCAACGCGCCGTTCTCTTTCGGATCCCAGCCCCAGAAGCGGCCCCAACTGTCATCCGCCCACAGGCCACCGAGCACCGTTCCCACAAAGCTGAAAAAGATGCCGAAGCAGAGCGTGCCGTAAATCATCCGAGCCAGATTCTTCTCCACATCCGGCGTTAGCGATCGCGTGAAGACACCGCGCAGCACGTACAACACGCCGAGCATGCCGGCCAGGAACGTCGTCGCGTAACCGAGATTGATCGTCGTGACGTGTGTCGCCAGCCAGAACTGCGTATCGAGCACCGCTTGCAGCACGATAAACGTGTCACCGTCGCCAGCCAGATAGTGAGCGATCAGCAGTGTCGCGAAGCCGGTCATCGCCGAGACCACGTTGCCAATGCCGAGACGGTAGACCGCTTCGAGTACAAGTCCCAGCACCACCGTTCCCCAGCCGATGAATACGGCGGTCGTATACAAATTCGTCACCGGCGGCCGGCCGGAGATGTAGATGCGTGAGACCAGCGCGAACGTGTGCAACGCCAGCGTGAAGCAAATCATCCAGAACGCCGTGCGGTTGAGTGTCTTGGTCCAACCCAACCACGCCAGTGTCGCGACCAGGAACACGAAGAAATAACTCATCGAGGACAGGAAGAACGGTTGGAATTGGTTGAAGAACGATTCATAACCGACTTTCGACAGACTGACTTCTTTGAGCGAACGGCCATCCAACGTCAAATGGTAATTCGCGACCGCGGCATTGAACGTCTTGGCGTCTCCTTTTTCGTAGGCCGACAGCATTTCGCGCCACGCGGTGACCGCTGGGTTTGTCTTCGTCACAGCCGCATGCGATACACCGAATTGAGCCGACAGCCACTCATTTGCCCCTTGAGCCCACTTCAGCCGGCGAGGTTCAACACTCTTGTTGTCCTTCAACTTTTCGAGCAACTCGATGATCTTGACCGACCAGTTGTGATGTTCGGGATTCGCCTCGATCGGTTCGAGGAACACGGCCAGTGAGTACGGCTGCCAGTTGTCTTTACCCTCGGTCGTGTCGTCCACTTTTAGCGGTGGCACGACCAACGGCATCATGCGAGACCTCAACGCCTCGCGGAAATCGTAAGCCGTCAGCACGCTCAATTGCGGCATCTCAGTGTCGGCTTCCGGGACGCGACGAAAGTGCGTCAGCGTGTCGTACAAGCCGTATTTGCGTTCGAACTCCTGACTCTTGCGTTCAGACACGCTCATCCCTTTCGGCCCTTTGGCGCGAGCCTTTTCGATCGCCTCGCCGAGTTCTGCCAGCTTCTTCTCATCCAATTCTTCCGGCGCGTAGCGATATCCCTTGCGCGGCTTAATGCCGAGAGCTTGTTGGACTTCCAGGTTCTCGATACGGAGCACCTTGTGCTTCTTCGCGTCGTCAGGCCGAGCGATCGTGTCGAGCAGCCAGCGAATCGCCGGTTGCGTGTTGTCGTTGTTGTCCTTAAACGTCTCGCTGCCCGAGTTGATCCGCAGCGTGTTGCGAGCGTATGTGTCGATCGGCTTCACACGGCCGTCGGCCACGATCGGCAGCTTGCCGAACGCCGCGTAGTCGAATCCGTCGGGTCCGATCTCCGGTGGCCGGGCCTTGCTGCCGACATACAGTGACAACACCAGAACCGCCCCGAGCGGCAGCCAGCGCTGCCAGTCGGCCGGCTCTGTTGCCAAAACGGATGTTGGTGGAAGCTTCGCTCTCTTCTTCTCCTTGTTCGACAGGCCGTTGCCGGACGCGGACGAGTAGCCATGCCATCTCGATTCGTCGGAAGACCCCGAACTTCCCGCCGCCACGCTCAACATCGGAGCCAACTCGCGCGAACGGCGGTCGAGGAACCGCAGGAGCGTGATCGAGAAATGCGTCAGCATTCCGACGGCGACGATCATGCAAGCCACATACGGAATCATCCAGCCGGCGTTCGTGACGACCTGCAACGAAGTTCCCTCGACGCCGGTTGTCGGCACCTTGTGGTAGCCGCTTTGGTAAAAGGTTTCGCCGGCGTAGCGCAGCGGGTTGTTCATCCAGACGTGAGATTTGAAGTCGGTGCCGCGTGACGCATCGGTCAGGTGGATGTCTGAAGAATAATTACGTGGCTTGTCGGTGCCGATGTAGTCGTCCTTGCGAACGTCGATCAGTTCGACCGTGTACGGCTTGTAATCCCGCTTGAACCGCAGCGACAAATCGTACGTCTTGCCGTCTATGGCCACTTGGTCGAACCGGTGCTCTTCGGACAGCAACACGCTGGCCAGATACGTCCCGATCGCCTCATCGCCACCGCGCTTTGTCAGCCGCACGTACGCCGCCGGATAATCGACTTTGCTGTCCGAGTCGGTTCCCGCGGACGCTCGCATTTCTTCCGCCAGCCAGACCTTCCCCAGCCCATCCCTGGCTGAGCTCGTTTCGCCGTCTTGAACACGGCGGACGTCGGCGTTGGGCAGGAACTCAACCACTTGCACGTCGAATGGCAACAGCTTGTGCTGAATCTTGCCACCCTCTTTGCTGTGCAAGAGCTGAGACTTCGGCACGACAACATGCGTTTCCGTCTCTGCCGCCGACAAATCGACGATCGCCAGTTCGAACGACCGAATGTCGCGAGCGAAATTCGTCCGCTCGCCTTCGAGCAACGAGATCTGTCCCTCGACTGCGGAAATTCCGACAAGCAACTCGCTGACCATCATCAAGGCGATGCCACCATGCAGCAACACGACGCCAGCTCGCTTCTTGAAGACCATCAGGCAGCCGGCCAACAGCACCAATCCCGCAAATGTCCCTTTCAACAATTGCCACAGAATTCGCATCGACGAATCGTCGAGCCGTGCGGCATCCCCTTTGGTCCACAGCCAGAGCGTCGTCACGGTCAACGTCGCCGCCGCGACGAACCACAGGCCGAGCTTCACTTTGTCGACCTTCGTGCCGGCTGCCGGCCCGTTCAAGTCAAACTTTTCAGCCGGCCCACTGCGAAACTGTTGGAATACGGCATAAACCGATCCGCCCCAGGCGGCGGTCAGGCCGAGTTTGAACAACGTCCACAACGACTTCCACGAAATCCAACTCGCGTGTTGCAGGCCATCCGGACTGGAGCCGCTCTCGACGACCAACCACGTGGTCAGCATCCCCAAAGCGATCACACCCATGCCTCCCCACAATCGCATGCCGGACGCTTGCGGTTTGAATCGCAGGCCGTGAGCCGCCAGGAGATTCAAAAACATCATCGCCCCAATCAGCCAGCCGCCGGGAAACGGGATCACCAGCCAATCGGGAATGTTCGGTGCCGTGCCACCGAAGAACGACGGCGGGAAGAAGATTTGCAAGTCGATCCACGCGATCGCGCAGCGGAAGTACTGGTCGACGACCTCCCAAATGTCTTTGTCGACCTGAGCCATCGTGCCGGCCAGCACAATAAAAATCGACATCGCCAGCAACGCCACCGTCAGCTTGAGCGATGCCAACGGCTTGAGAAGTTTGACGAACGTTGGTCCAAGCGAAGCTTGCAAATCATCGGTCACGTCGATCGGTCGATCGGCGGCGAGTTTCGGCTTCGCGGTTTCATTGAGAATGTCAGTCGCCATGATCGGCTCCTCTTCCTTTGTGGGGAATAAGCCCCAGGTTGCTCCAAATCTCAAATTTGAGACTTCAGAGACACCTTACTTCCACTTCACCGATTGTACGAACTTTTCAAAGTTAGGCTTCTCACGCTGCCCGAGTTCGGCGTCGCCGGTCAGTTTGACGAACCACGTTTGCCCGCTGCGAGGCACGATCACACCGAGAGTGCAGGCTGGCTTACCGGCCATGTCATTGCCCACGAGCACCACGTAGGTTGCCTCGATGCCGTCGACCGACAACTTCTTCGCGGCATTCGAAAATTCGTCGCTCGACCACTCTTCCAACTGCAACTGCCCGCGCCAGCGATTCACGTTCGCGAGCACATCGCCGCCTGCCACACTGACGGATATCTTCACGGACTTCGTTCCCTCGCTCGCCGCAAAAGCCGCGAGCTGAAATTGT
>CAZPUJ010000607.1:0-3903 GCA_964589725.1 uncultured Planctomycetaceae bacterium | reverse complement strand
CACGAATGCCGGCCTCGAACCGTTGAAAGGATTGAAGACGCTCCGGCGGCTGGATCTGTCGCGCTGCAACGTCACGGACGCCGGCATCGAGCTGCTGTCGTCGCTGTCGAACCTGCAAGCTCTCAATCTGAGCGCGACGGCGATCTCCGATAAAGCCCTCGTGTCGGTCGGGACTTTGAGTCAACTCGAAGAGTTGTATCTTAGCCAAACCGGCATCAGCGACCACGGACTGGAACACCTCAAGAAATTATCGAAGCTGCAACGGCTGGGAGTCGGCGCCACGTACGTCACAGATGCCGGGCTGAAGTTGCTGCCGAATTGGAAAGACCTGCGAGTGCTCGACCTGACCAAAACGGTGATCACGAATTACGGCATCATGGAACTGCAAGCGATCCCGCAGCTCCGCAGCTTGGGGCTTCGCGAAACGCAGATCACCGATTTGTGCATCGACCAATTGGCGAAGCTATCGCAATTGGAAACGGTCTGGCTGGAACAGACGTTGGTGACCCCGACGGGTTCCAAGAAGCTGCGCGACGCCCTGCCGCGCTGTCGCGTGTATGGGCCGTGACGGTCGCGTGACTCCGCGGAATCATCGTCACTTCGGCCCTCCGCCAAAGCACCGTAGCTCCGGCCCTCGTGGCCGGCACAAGCCCGGCAGCTACGACGGAGCTTCAATCTGCCGTTAGGCGGTGACTACTGGATGTCGAAGTCGAACGTGTTGGTGCCGTCTGTGACCGCCACTTGAGAATCCTGCCGCCGAACAGAGAACTCAGCCGCGCGCGGCCTAGTTCGGCAGGATCATTGGCGGTGGCTCTTGGAATTGGCAGGTAAAGTGCCCGAGTATAATCGGAACGTCAAGTGGCGGGGCTTCCAAGAGCACGGCTGGCTAGTTTTTCAAACGTTGGGTCGGTGGAGTGATCGCTGGAATCATCGGTCGAGTCGGCTGTGTCCCAGGGGCGTTCACGTCCCTTCTTCGCGCAGCGTATAGGCCCGGCCTTCAGGCCGGGTCAAACAGTCCGCGTTGTTGGCCAACAGGCTCGTTCACGGGCCTTCTCGCTAAACTGGCTTCAGCCACGCGAGCATCAACCAACTCAGGAACCACACATGTCCCACAACACCAAGAAAGCGCTCGAATGGTAGGCCGGGTACGGCATCGTGAGTTTCGGGACGAAGGATTTGGAGTGGGTGAAGCAATACATCCGCAATCAGAAACAGCACCACGCGAGCGGGAGCACGGTTGAACGTCTGGAGCGCAGCACGCAGGACCACGATTGAGTGTGCGACGCCTGAGTGGCTAAAGCCAATTTAGCGAGAAGGCCCGTGAACGGGCCTCGTGGCAGTTGGCGGTGTGTTCAGTATACCCGGCTGAAGGCCGGGCCTAATCGCTACGCGAACAAGGGCCGTGAACGGCCCTGCCACGGGTGGCGGGCACCAGGGATCGCAAAGCCGCGTAGCGGCGACGCTCGCCTGTCGAACGGCGTCGTCGCTGCGCGGCTTCAAAAACATTTGGATGGCACCTCCGGGGGCTGCGCTCCAGCTTTACTCCGACGTCCCTTCGGGACTTGTGTAGATCCCATCAATCCAAGATCAGTTGCAGAAGCAGCACCCCCAGTCGCTTGCCGAACTTTCGTCCAACCTCCTTCAGGACGCCGACGCGCGTGAAACCCAGGCTTTCGTTGATGTGCAAGCTCTCGCCGCTGCCTTCCGCGACCCGCGCGATCAACGAATGAAAACCGAGACGCCGAGCTTCGTCGATGATGGCGAGCTTGAGTTGGCGACCGATGCCTTGGCCACGAAACTCGCTCTTCACATAGAACGAAGTCTCGGCTGTTTCGTCGTAGGCTCGACGATCCGACCAGCGAGTTAAACACGCCCAGCCAACAACGCGGCCCGCCAACTCGGAGACCAAGATCGGATGCTGTTCGTCGTGAGCCTGAAACCACTGCCGCCGCTCGTCGAGCGTCTTGGGCTCGGTGTCGAACGTCGCGGTCGTGGTCAGAATCGCTTCGTTGTAAATGTCCGTGATCGCCGGCAAGTCGGGCAGCACAGCTTTGCGAATGACCGCATTCAACGACATGGCAAACTCCTCAGACAACACGCAGAGTCACACGCTTACTTCTTGACCTTCGACACGGCGGCATCCATTCCTTGCCGCCACTCGCGCAGCTTCGGGGTCATCGCGGCGGCGGTCGCTTCCGGTTTGAGCCGCGACGTGTCGATGTCTTCGTACAGAGGTTTGTGAGTCGCCAGATCGAAACTCTCATTCGCGGAGTTCTCTTGCGCATCGACGCGCTTCCGCCAGCAAGCCAACTGGTCTTTGAGGATGTTGGCTCGTCGAGCCTCCTGTGCGGCAAGGTCATGCTCTTCGTTCGGGTCGTTGGCGAGGTTGAAGAGTTCGACGCGGCCGTCTTCGTAGTGCTCGATCAACTTCCAATCGCCAACGCGAATCGCGCCAGCGGGGCGACCGCCTTGATTCGTGTAGTGGGGGAAGTGCCACATCAACGGTCGCGGCGGCAACTCGCCACCGCGCAGCAACGGCATCAGGCTGACACCATCGGACTTCTTCGCGTCGAACGGTACACCGCACAAATCGAGAATCGTCGGCAACCAATCGGTGTTGATGACCGGAATGTCGCTGACCTTACCGGCCGGGACGACGCCCGGCAGCCGGACAATCAACGGAATCCGCAGCCCCCCTTCATAAACGTAGCCTTTGCCGGCTCGAAAGGGCGAGTTGTGCGTGGCCGCGTCCTCTTGCAGTTCCGGCACGTGC
The DNA here is from genome assembly GCA_964589725.1 of uncultured Planctomycetaceae bacterium. Taxonomy (GTDB): domain Bacteria; phylum Planctomycetota; class Planctomycetia; order Planctomycetales; family Planctomycetaceae; genus CAYSHJ01. The sequence continues at coordinate 1,130 of CAZPUJ010000607.1, read as the reverse complement.
AATCCTCCATTGTCGGATGTGAAGACGAACAGCGTGCGGTTGCTCAGCCTTAGTTCGTCCAGCGTGTCGAGCAAGCGTCCCACCGAATCATCCAGCGTGTGTACGGCCGCCGCGTAGACGGGATTGAAACTCTCTTTGAACTTCTCAATCAGTTCAGGCTTCGCCGCCAGAGGGATGTGCGGGTTGTTGTGTGGCAGAAACAGGAAGAACGGCCGATCGCGGTTCGCTCGCACGAAGTCGATCGCGTGAGCGGTCAAATCGTATTCGCCTTTGCCCCCTTCGTCGGCTCTCGGCGGAGTGTTCGCCTTGCCGCCATAGACGACATCGAAACCTTGCTCCTTCGGTCCAAAGCCGGCACCACCGAGATGCCATTTGCCGATGCAAGCCGTCGCATACCCGGCGGCCTTCAGGTGCTCGGCCATCGTCGTTTGCTCCAGCGGGAGCTGCATGTTGATCTGCGGATGCAACAACTTCTGCGACGGAGCGTCCGCTCGTCCGGGCAGAAATGTGGTCAGATGCAACCGCGCGGGAGTCAGCCCGGTCATGATGGCCGCTCGCGACGGCGAACAGATCGGTTGAGCACAATACGCCGACGTGAATCGCATCCCTTGCTCGGCCAGCCGATCCAATCGAGGCGTCGCTTGATCCTTCCGTCCGTAACAACCGAGATCATTGATTCCCAGGTCGTCCGCCAGAATTACGACAACGTTTAGCAGCCGAATTGGATCCTCACCCGTTGCGGTAAGCGGTGTGATTCCGAGCACCACAACACAACAGACGATTGAAGCCCTAAGTTCTCGCAATCAAACCTTCCCACCGTCGCGACTGGGTGATACGAAATCTGCTGCTTGCATTCTTTCAACGACAAGTTAATTTCGCAAACATTGTCCACCACACGATGCGTGAATCTGCAGCTCAAATGTTTCCGTGAGCACTGGCGTACGACGTCGTGACTGACACGCAATTCCTGAAGGTTATAAACGAACCAGTCATCAGTGCGAGTACTGGTTTGTACTCGACGATCAAGGAGCCCTCGCTCATGTCAGAACGTGTTCACGTGATTGCCGCACGTGATGTTGGCGCCGATGAGTTTCATCAGGTGCTAACTTCACTTCTCCCGGCAGAATCCG
>CAZPUJ010000606.1:0-25942 GCA_964589725.1 uncultured Planctomycetaceae bacterium | reverse complement strand
CCACCTCCGAAGACGGAGACCGTTCGACCGGCGAAGCCTGACGCTGGTCCCGCTCCGAAACTGAACAATCCGCCGCCTCCGAAGACGGAGACCGTTCGACCGGCAAAGCCTGACGCTGGTCCCGCTCCGAAACCGAACAATCCGCCGCCTCCGAAGACAGAGACCGTTCGACCGGCGAAGCCTGACGCTGGTCCCGCTCCGAAACCGAACAATCCTCCACCTCCGAAGGTGGAGGCCCGTCCCGCTCCGAAACCGAACAATCCTCCGCCTCCGAAGATGGAGGCCCGTCCCGCTCCGAGACCGAACAATCCTCCGCCTCCGAAGGTGGAGTCCGTTCGGCCGGCGAGGCCCGAATCCCGTCCCGCACCACGAGCAGACAGCAACCCACGACCGAGACAAGAAACCGCTCGGCCTCCCAAAGCGGAAAGCAAAGGGAAAAACAAGTAAGACTCATCCGGCCTGAGTCACAGTTGAGCCGGCATGACTTGCAGCATCGGTACGGTGGCTCGGGGCGGCAAGCCGGCGAGAAACAGAATGGCGTCGGCAATGTCTTGCGGGACGAGGGCCTTGTCCAGCGTTTCCCGTGACGGCGGTTGTAGGCGTCGGTTGAGAATTTCTGTGTCGCACAGACCGGGACACAGGATCGTTGTCCGAATGCCGTGGGCTTGCTCTTCAACGCGTGTCGCCAATGCCAGGCCGTTGAGTCCGTGCTTGCTGGCTTGATACGCCACGCCGCTGGCATCCGGGAGCTGGACCGCGGCGGACGAGACATAAATGATCAGTCCGCCGCTCGCCTGTCGCATTGTCGGCAGCACGGCTTGAGTGCAGTGCAACGCTCCCGTCAGGTTGGTATCGAGGAGTTCCTGCCAGGACGTCGCGGACAGCGCGGTCAACGCTCGCTGCGGGACGTTGGTGCCTGCGGCGTAGACCAACGTGTCGATCCGTCCGAAGTCGCGTTGAGCTTTGTCAACAACCGCATCGACATCACTCCGCCGAGACACGTCGCAGGACTGAAACTCGATGTGCCAGCCCTCCTCCGCCAGTTCATGTTGCAGTTTTTGAAGCCGATCCCCGCGTCGAGCTGCGGCCAACACGCAAGCACCCGCGCGCGCGAACGCGGCCGCGGTCGCTCGCCCCATGCCGCTTGACGCGCCCATCACGATCACAACTTGGCCTTGAAGCCGGTCTGGCTGATCCATGGATGCCTCCCTCAGGAATTGTCTGCAACGCGACACTGTTTGTCGCTCAGCCACGAGAAAAGTAGGCGGACCACGCCTTGATCGGAAGCTTCACTCTGCAAGCTGGCATACTTGTGTCTGCATTTTCGGACTTATCGCGGCTGATTCGGCATCGCGCGAAATCGTCGCACGATTTCTTCAACCGCTTCGATGACGCGCCGCACGTCGTCGTCCGACATGCGATCGTAAATCGGCAGCGAGATTTCGCGAGAGTGCTCTTGCGTCGCTGCGGGGCAGCTTTCCGGCTGATAGCCGAGATGTTCGCGATACGCCGCCTGCGAATGCAACGGCGGTGGCATGACGCTCGCGCCGATGTTGCGGGCACCCAGCTCCGAGTGGAATTCATTGCGAGAGATTCGCAGTCGCTGTGGATTGATCCGCAGCAAATACAGATGCCACGCGTGCTGAGAGTCGTGACGATCAGGCGGGCATTGCAGCTCGACGAAACGGCTAAATGTCGCGTTGTACGTGACCGCGATCTCGCGTCGGCGTTGCCACATCGTGCTGGCCTTGCGGAGTTGAGTGAGGCCGATTACCGCGGTTAATTCGGTCATCGAGGATTGATAGCCGTCCGCGGTCGTGTCCAACAGTTGCGCGTCGGTCGCGGCGATTGTTCGAGCATTGCTCAGTGCATGAAGAGGCTTGCTCGCCGCGACGGGAGGCAATTTGCTCGAGCCTACTTTCTGCGCGTTTGGCGTCGTGGCTGGATCGCACTCTTCCAGATTCAAGCGCACTGAGTCCGCTCGCGACATCACCAAGCTCCAGGGGCTGTTGGCCAACATTCGGATGCGGCTGGCGACAGCGGCGTCGTTCGTGCAGATCACGCCTCCCTCGCCGAGCGACATCGCTCGCTGAGCGTAAAACGTGAAGCACGCGACATCCCCCAAACCGCCGACCATTTGATGTCGATATGTCGCCAGCAATGCCTGCGAGGCATCCTCGATGACCGTCAACCGGTGCCGGTCCGCGATCGCTCGAATCTCGTCCATTTCAGCGGGCAGTCCGGAAACGTGCGACACGAGGATCGCTCGCGTCCGCTCGGTGATGGCCAACGGCAGTCGCTCGAAATTGAGATGCAAGCCTTGTTCGCTGACGTCGACAAATCGAGGCACGGCTCCTGCGGCGCGTACCAATTCGGCGGCGGCCACTGGAGCGAACGGACTCAAGATGACCTCGTCGCCGACGTTCAAGTCCAGCGTTTGCAACGTGAGTCGAAACGCCGTCGTCCCGTTGTTCACGGCGATGACGTGCTTCACGCCCACAAGCTTCGCGAACTCTTGCTCAAACTGATGCACCTTCAAACCCGCAGAAAGTCGCCCCGCGCGAAGTGTCTCGGTCAGTTCCGCAAGATCGTCATCGTCCAGTACGGGAGCACTCAGCGGCAAGATACGCTGGTCCGGCCGCGCGCGAGTCCACGAGCGAGACTGGCGCGGCAATTCAAAAAGCGGACCAGCCAACTCCGGAGAATTGGACGGTCGAATGAGTAGAGACATCGTTAGGGCTCGGCTTCCGTTCGACAAAGTGTCAGACCTCGATACGCTCGAAAATCGCTTGGGGAGTGAATCTTGGCCGCAATCGATCGGACGTGGTTGCTTCGCAATCGAGTCGTGGCCGCTCCCAGCGCATACGCAAGCTGATGAGGGAGAAGACTGAGCGGCCAAATCGCCGCGAATCGGGCTTGTCAGGCAAACCGCATTCCGTCGTACGGATCGCCGGAACACACAGACTTGCCTACCGCGCCAATTGTGCCAATCCTACGGGTTGTGGCGGTTGTGGCAGCCTGTGGAGTGCTCGAAACAGCCGATTCGCACACGGACGCGACTGCGATCTGACCAAAACACGGCTTCGATCTCAGCGAGCTCGTCAACGAGTGAAAGCGATTTGTCGACCGAAGTGTTAACTCACTGAGACCTTTGAATCCGCGTGAGGTCAATCACCGGGCTGTCCGGGTACGACGGCATCGTCCACGTTTGCTCCGAGATGATTGGCGGATTGATTTCGATGTGCCCAATCTGCATCGTTAGCTGGACGCCCGAATCGGGCCACTGCAAGTCGATGTGATGCGGCAAACGCAGTCCTTCGGCCTCGCGCTGATACTGGCTCAGGATCGCGCGCGCGATCAACCGGCCGGCCGGTTCCCGCAGCGCGTGCTCGACGATGACCCCGCGGCGAGCATCGACCACCATGATTCGCTCGAACGACCGTCCCTGCGGTGACACCTGATTCGCGACGAAGGCGACGTGCTGCGGCATTCCCGGAAGTTCGTGCATCGTGAAGTCCGCGGTCGAAATCGGAATTACGCCGAATGCTTCCATCAGCCAATCGGGTTGAAACGGCAGCGGACCGATCGGGCGGCCGTCGGCGAGGTCGTCATACGACGCGGTCATGATTCCGTGAGGTTCGCCGCGCTTCATCCAAAACCAAAAGCGCTCGTGGTTCGAGCCTAAATCGAATTCGCTGCCCGCGAGCGAGTTTGCGATCAGCCGCAACTTGCGTGGACTCTCAACTGCCATCACAGACGACAGCGTGATCGGTATGCCGGCTTGTTTCACCGTGATTTTCACGTCCGTCGAACGCCAAGCGTACAGCGTCGCGATGTTGTCGTTCAGAGCATTGACGATCTCAGCCGCCGTCGCGTCCTCGGGAAGCTCGGCCATCTGATCCGCTGCTCGAGGCCGACCGTGCACCATCCACTGACGCCAAGACGCGCACCCGGAAGTCATTTCCAAACAGAGCACGCTCAAAATCACGAGCACGAGCCGCGCTGGTGATTTGCGGTGTGCCACTGTCGATTTGTGATTGGCAATACGTGCGCAGGCCTCTTGCTGGGGAGGCCAACAAGACATGTCACCGGTTGGTGGAGTGATCCGCTGCGTCACGTCTGGCCTCGCATCCTTGCGTGTCTGCGTTGCGAACTTCGTCACGCGGCCTTGGGAGGAAACAACGACTCCTGCAACCGTTGCACTTGCTCGTCGTCGAGCTGCTGGTCGGGAACAAGAAACGTCCCTTCGCCGCGCGAGCCGGTCAGTTCCAGAAAATCTTGCCCGTCGATTGTGCGTGTCCCATCGTCCTTCAAACGCCGCCGCTGCAACAACAGCAACGCGAGCACATATCGAAACTTGTCTTGAGCCGGACTGGCTTCCTCGCAGAGCTGTTCAAACTGCTGCATCAGCTCGTCCGGATTGAGTGGCTGACTCTTGGTCACGACTGGCTCCGGCACGACGCAACGCCAGTGAGCGACCATTTCCGCCGGCGGTTGTTGCCAGCCATCTTCCGCGAAGTCGAATCGCAGCAACTGGCCCTGCTTTTCGACGAGCACCGAATGGCACAGACTGCCCGGAACCAACTCGCGTCCCGTCGCCGCACACGTTCGACCAATCGATTTGACGTTGTACTCCGTCACGGCCTCCCTTTCTTCCCTGAAAAACGCGGCGGAATGTAGTCCTCAACTCCTGATGTCACAAGATGGATCCGTTGAAGGTAAGCTGGGCCAATGACAGAGGTCTCGAAACGCACACGTCGTATTCCGGACCAATCGCAACACGATCCCTCGCCATCGGTTCCGAAAGCGATGTCTGTCGGATGATCGAGTCGGCATCACCGGGAACGGAGTCAAAACAATCTCGACTCGTCAACGTCGTCCGGACATTCGGAGGTTTTGGAAGCAGGCGGCTGGGCCGCTTTTCGGACTCTTCGTTTGCCGGCTGTTGGAGCTTCCGCGTCGGCTGTGGCGCTGGCATCGAACGGCTGAGTGACCGGTGTGCCATCGGCTTTGAGGTTGACAAGAATTTCGATGCGCCGCTCGGCCTGTTCGAGAACCTGGTAGCAAGTCTTGAGCAGCGCGACGCCGCGCTCGTATCGAGCCAGCGATTGCTCCAACCCGATCGAGCCGTCTTCCAAATCCGCAACGATGCCTTGCAGTTCGGTGAGCGCAGCCTCGAATGACGGCGTTGCGTCGGCGAGTTCGTTCGATGAGTTTGGCATGGCGACGGGGTCCAACGGAGTCGCTGAACTAACCCTCAAACACACGACCCCACTGAGCTTGCCTCAGTGGCTCGCGGGATTTTGCACTACTTGAACTTCGCTCGAATTCAACTGCCTCGTAGTGCAGAAGCCCGTAAACCGCCGACGCAAGGTCGGCGGGGTCGCTTGTTTAAGGACTAGCAAGAGTTCCAAAATAATTCAGCCTGCCTGAATTCTTGCGAATTCAGCTACGATCCGCGTGGTTCGACGACGCGACTGCGGATGCGGTCACGTGTGAACATTGTCTCGATTTCGTCGCCGATCGCCAGTTGGTCGGCGGAGCGAATGATCTCCTGCGTCTCGATCTTCTTGGTGATCGAGTAACCGCGGCCGAGCACCTTCAAGGGACTGAGGGCATCGAGCGTAGCGGCGGCGACGTTGAGTTGTTGCTTCGCCGCGAGCGTTCGTTGCCGTGCGGCTCGACGAAGCCGGACATCCAGTTCGTCGAGCCGGGTCATGCGGTCGTGAATCGCTTGCAGCGGGTGAGACAACGCGCGGCGCTCGGCGAGAGCGTCCAACTTGAGTCGCGCTCTTGCCGCTCGCTCGCGCAGACCGGACACGAGATGTCGTTGCAGGTTGTCGAGGCCTTGCCGCACGTCGTTGTGATCCGGCACGACTCGCTCGGCCGCTTCGCTGGGAGTCAACGCTCGCAAGTCGGCGACAAGATCGGCGATCGTCACATCGATCTCGTGCCCGACCGCGCTGATCACGGGAACTTTGCAAGCGGCGATCGCGCGGGCGACGACTTCCTCATTGAAAGCCCACAAGTCTTCGAGACTGCCTCCGCCCCGGCCGGTGATGACCACGTCGACGTTCGGAATCAGATGCACGATCTGCAGCGCGGCCGCGATCTCCTCAGCGGCTCCGGCACCTTGGACCATCACTGGTACGACGACCACATCGACCGCCGGCCAACGTCGGGTCATGACTTGAATCATGTCGCGTACCGCGGCTCCGACGGGACTTGTCACCAGCGCGATTCGTTTCGGGAATCGCGGGATCGGCCGCTTGCGTCGCGGATCAAATAGTCCCTCGGTCGATAACTTCTGATGCAGTTGCCGAAATGCCAGCTCCAACGCGCCGATACCGTGCGGGATCAATTGTCGTACGATGAGCTGATACGACCCGCGCGGCGCGTAGACCTCGACCGAACCTCCAGCCACGACTTGCAAGCCATCGCGAAGTTCAAATCGCAACTGTGCGGCCGTGCCTCGCCAAATCACTGCGGAAAGCTGCGCCCGCTCATCTTTGAGCGTCAGATACACGTGTCCGGAGTTGGCTCTCAGGCAGTTCGAGATTTCGCCGCAAACCCAAACCTCCGGCAAGTTGCCTTCAATCAAGTCTTTGATTTCGCTCGTCAGTTCGGAAACGGACTGCACCTGCGGAGTGTTCCCCGGCGTCTGGTTCCCAAGCTCCTGCTTGGGAACCCGCTCCACCGAAGTTCCGCTTCGCGAATTGGCCGCTGGAAACGCTGGGTCCATCAGTGATTCTCATTCGCGAAACGGAGCTTCGGGGAGTGCGTTCCCAAGCAGAGCTTGGGATCGAGCACGACGCGCACAACACTCAAGCGTGATAATTACTTCGACGCGACCTCAATCAGCGTTCGGACGAAGCAGCCAGTCGCGCCTCCTTCACGCGTAGGTTTATTGGCGGAGGCGAACGCAGGCCCCGCGATATCGAGGTGGACCCATGGTTTGCCGCCGACGAATTTTTCCAGGAACTTGGCCGCCGTGATCGCTCCGCCCCAACGGCCGCCGATGTTTTTGCAATCCGCCACGTCGCTTTTCAGCAGCTCGTTGTAGAGGTCAAACATCGGCAGTTGCCACAGGTCTTCGCCCTGCGACTTCGCGGCGGCTAGAACTTGATCGCACCAGGCCTGATCGTTGGCGAACGCTCCGGCGACGTCCTCGCCGAGCGCGACGACGCACGAACCGGTCAGCGTCGCCAGGTCGATCAGCCGATCGGCTCCGTGATCGACGGCGTAACTAAGCACGTCGGCCAGGACGAGCCGTCCCTCGGCATCGGTGTTTTGGACCTCGATCGTGACGCCATTGCGAGCTGTCAGCACATCTCCCAGTTTGTACGAGATACCGCTGACCATGTTTTCAACGAGACCCGCGTAGCCGACGACGTTCACCGGCAGGTCAAGTCGCGCGATGGCGGTCATCGCTCCGAGCATGGTCGCGGCTCCGGCCATGTCGCATTTCATGGTCAACATGCTGTCGTTCGTTTTGATCGACAGGCCGCCGCTGTCGAACGTGACTCCCTTGCCGACGATTGCCAGCGGGGGCACGTTCGCTCCGCCACCGTGATGTTCGAGCACGACCATCCGCGCCGGTCGCGAGCTGCCTTGAGCGACCGCCAGCAGCGAACCAAATCGCTCGGTTTCGAGTTGCTTTTCGTCGAAGACTTGACAGGACAAGCCACACGCCGCCGCTTCGCTTTGCGCGCGAGCGGCGAAACTCTCGGGATAGATTTCTTGCGGCTGTCGATTCACAAGCTCGCGTGTCAAGTTGATCGCTTCGCCGATGATGCGGCCTCGCTCGGCGGATTTGTTCGCGGTGCTCGCGTCGCTTCCCGGCGCGAGTACAATTTGAGCGGCCGAGAAGGAGTGCCGCGAAGGCTCGGCCTTATAGATGTCTTGCCCGCGCGATCCGACGATCAGCGCGGTGGCGAGCGACTCGATCGCACGCTCGCGGTCGAGCGGTCCCAGCGATTCCGGCAACGCGACAGCGATGTGGAGATCCTTTTTCGCCGAAACCTGCCGAGCGGCCGACATCGCCACCTTGTCCCACTTCGCCACCGACAGCTCGTTGACTAAGCCGAGTCCGACGAGCAACAGTCGCGTGGCTTTCAACGTTGGTGTGTCGGGCACCACGAGCAACTCGGCCAATTTGCCGGTCAGGTCGCCCGCTTCGCGGAGGCGACTGAGCTGTTCTTGCAGTGCGTTGTCCAGCGAGATCAGTTCGTTGCCCCACTCGCTTCCTTCAGGAACTCCGACGACGAGCCAGTCGGCTTCGACATCGCGTGCGAAGCTGCAGATGACTTTCAGGTCCATGAACGAATCTCCGAAGTAGCGTGGTGGGTTATGTCACGATCAGCTTCTTTGTCGCGCGCTTGAGCCGGTGGCGCAGCTCCGGCATCAGGCCATACGACAGCGCGAGCAGCTTCAACGGGTGAAGCGTGGGAGTGGTAGTTTCCTGTTCCATTTGCATCTTGCAACTGCTGCACTCGGTCAGACCGATCGTGACGTCGGTGTCGCGCATGTGGCTGATCAGCTCGCAGCCGATGCGGATCGAGTTCGCGAAATTGTCCCTCGAGAGTCCATACGCTCCGGCCATTCCGGAGCAACCTTTCTCGATCGGCACAATGTTCAGGTCGGGAATGAGCTTGAGCAAATCGAGCACCGGGGGTGTGTTCTGCAAGGCTTTCAGATGACAGGGCGTGTGGTACGCGGCGGTGAGCGGCAACGGCCCGAAGTCGGTCCGAAGTTGTTGCTTTTCCGCCAATCCGGCGAGGAACGAGGTCGCCTCGACGACTTGATTCGCGACGACCTGCACGTCGGGATGATCCAGCAGTCGTGGGTATTCGATTTTCAAACACAACGCCGCGGCCGGTTCGGTGCAGACGATCGGCACGCCTTCGCGAGCGAGTTCGGACATCTCGCGGATATTCTGTTCGGCGAGTTTGCGAGCGCCGTCCAAGTCGCCGGCACTGATCATGGCCATTCCAGAGACGGTTTGCTCCGGCGGCACATGCACGCGGATGCCATTGTGTTCCAGGATCGCCAGGAACGCGCGACCGAGTTCCGGGTCGTGATAATTCGCGAAATGGTCGACGAAATAAACGATCGGCCGATTCGTGCCGAGGTCACGTGGGAATTCCAGGAGCGCGTTCGGCAGCGTGTTCAGCAGCGGCTTGCGAGCGAACTGCGGCAGCTTGCGGAGTCGGTGGATTCCCACAAACCGCTCCAGCAGCCAGCGAGCGACACCGTTGTTCAACCCCCAATTCACGACCCACGACAACGAACAACCCAACGCGCCGAACGAGTGTGCTCGCGACAGAATCCAGTCCGGGCGATCGAGTCCGTGCTCCGCGACGTACGCGGCTTTGGCTTCGATCATCATCTGCGAGACATTGACGTTCGACGGGCACTCCAGATCGCACTGTTTACAGTTGAAGCACAGATCACTGATTCGCTTCATGGAAGGAGACGCAAGGTCTTGTGGACTTACCAAACCCAAGGCAAAGTTCCGCAGGATGTTCGCCTTCGCTCGCGGCGAGGCTTCCTCGGCAGGCTGCATGCGGAAGAACGGACACATGCGCAGCTCCGGCTGCCGCGTGCGACACGAACCGCAACCGTTGCACGCCGCCGCCTCGGCCAGCAGTTCACCCGGCTTCCATTTCAATTGCAGTGGAATCACTTGCGGCGCTGATGAGGTTGGCATGGCCGGAGCTGGCTCGACCGCGGTGGTCGGATTCGACTGCGGCCCCGGTCGCAGATTCTTGACCGTCAGGTGCGGGTCGTCGCTGACGATTTTTCCGGGGTTCATTAATTGCTGCGGGTCGAAAATGTCTTTGACCTGTTGAAACACGCGATACAGCGGGCCGTACTGCGAACGCAGGAAACTGGTGCGCGAGAGGCCGTCGCCGTGCTCGCCGCTGATCGTGCCACCAAACTCGAAGACAACTTGATAAAGGTCGCGAGCCAGCGCCTCGATTCGCGCTCCGTCCGCCGGGGTCGGTGTCGGGATGAATGGTCGTAAATGCAACTGCCCGGCCGCCGCGTGTGAATACAGCGACGCGATGACCTCGTGCTTTTGAAAGACCTTCTGCGCGCGGATCAGAAACTCGCGCAACGACTCCGGCGGGATCGCAATCGCCTCGACGAACGGCTGAGGCCGAGCGGCTCCTTTGACTCGATTGAGCAATGGCACGACCTTGCGGGGCAACGACCACAAGAATTCCACGCCATCGAAGTCGTAAGCGTCCTGCGACACCATGCCGCCAAAACGTTTCGATGTCTCGACGGCGTGGCGGATGCGGTCGCGAGCTTGTGCTTCGCTGAAGCCCATCTGCTCGACGATTAACGCCGCCTCCGCTGTTTGCGGAATCAGGCGTTCCCAACGACTGTCGGCCTCGCGTGCCAGCGACAGCAACCGCCGATCCATTAAGTCGCACGCGCTGGGCAATTGCTCAGACAGCGCATGCACCGCTTCGATGGCTGTGTCCAAACCCGTAAACAGCAAGAGCGCAACTCCGCGACACGTCGGCAGCGGCGACGTGTGCAATGTCGCGGACGTAAAGAGGCCCAACGTCCCTTCCGAACCGACCAACAACCGCGCGGCGTGCAAATGCGTCCGCGAGAGCACGTTTCGCAGGTAATAGCCGGAACAATTCCGCGGGATCGCTGGTTGCCGTTGCCGAATCAAAGCCTCGTTGTCCGATAGGACTCTCGCGAGCCGACTGACGATGCCTCGTTTGAGCTGTACTTCCACCGCCTCGCGTTCCTGTGGCTCAGTCGTGCCGAGCAAGCTCGCGGCCAACGCCGTCACACTGTCACTCAAACCCGCGAGCGGCTGCCCGCTGGAGACAGAATTGCTGTTGAAGTGGGTCCCCACTGGTGACGCCAGCGGCTCGAGTAATTCATTGCCCAACTCAACGCACTGTCCGCCGGGCAAGACGACTTCGATGGACCGCACGTGATCGCGGGTTGAGCCGACGCGCATCGACCGCGACCCCGCCGCGTCGGTCGCCAGCATGCTGCCGATCGTCGTGATCGCGGGATTCGACGGGTCGGGCGGAAAGTACCGGCCGTGAGATCGCAGCACTTGGTTGAGATCGTCGAGCACAACACCCGCTTGAACGCGCACGACGTCGGAACCGATTGTCTCGATGTTCGTCAAATGCCGCGAGCAATCGACGATCAAGCCGCGTCCCAACGCTCCGCCCGTGACGCTCGATCCGGCTCCGCGCGGGATCAGCGGAATCTTCATTTCGCCAGCGTACCTCGCCAGCGCGATCGCATCGTCGCGATCGCGAGGAAACGCCACACCCAGCGGTTCGATCTGATACCAGCTCGCATCGCTGGCGAACATCGCCACCGACAGCGCATCGCAAGCGATCTCGCCCACGAATACGCCCGACAAGTCTTCGACGATGCGCCGCCGCTGATCGTCCACCCTGAACTCCCTCGAGGAAATCCGAAATCCGAAGCTCGAAGTCCGAAACTCGCATGCGCTCTCGATCGACGACTAACGGGACGCCTTGATCTCGGATCTCGGATTTCGGATTTCGGATTTTCTGTCCGCTGTTTCCAGCCGCAGGGCCTCCTGTCGGTAACGCTCGTGCATTTCCAGATTGAAACGCTCGTACCGCCCATCGAGCGGCGTGTGACGATGCCTCGCTAGGCAGCGATAACAGACCAACACGTCACGCATCGCAGTGTAGAGCACCCCGTCAATCAACGCGAACAGTAGCAACACGCCGATGGCCCACAACGGCTCCATGAAGGCCCAAAAGATTGTGCTGAGCAACGCCCCGGCCGCGACCATCAAGACTCCGATCCGATGCGGAAAATCCTTCTGCCGCCACAGATCCGAGCAACCGCACACATTACAACTCGACGGCTCTCGCCCCGCGCGATTCTCCGCCGCCACCAACCGCCGCCACCCACAACCTTCGCAGCGCAGTTCAGCCGAGTCGGCGGTGACTTCAGCAACGTTGCGGCGTTGACAATCAGGACAGCCAAAAACAATCCACATGTGGTGATCTCAAATGGGAAATTACAAGTCCGTCGCGCTCACAACGGCAAACCTGTCTGACGCAACAGTAGCGCCGCCATCAGATCTCCGATGAACGCTAGACTGACGCCGACAAACAGCACGCCTGTCGCCGCTTGTGTGTTTCGGTATTTCAAGATTCGCGAGACCATCCAACTGACGACGAGCAGTCCGATGAGCCCGGCGAACCACCGAAGTGCTAACCAGGTCCAAATCGTTGAGTTGAACTCTGTGACCATTCGCACGCCCATAAAGCACTGACTGAGCATGAAAGCCGAAAACATCAAACGCACGGCACCGGAAAAGCCGAGCAAACGATTGACGTGTTTGAGCGGCTCAATCGACATCGTTGGCACAGTCAAGTACCAATGTCCGAGCAACATGCCAACCATTGCACTACCCAAGACCGCAGCACACAGAATCTGTGAGATGGGATAGAACCACTCACCCCAGGGCGGCCACCCGTTTGATCTCAGGTTCGTGAGTGTCAATCCTACCAGAGACATCGCTAAGACGCTGAAACCGATCCACTCTCCCACAATTCGCCGCTCCAAAGACCACCACACCGATCCAGCAAACGCTGCGAGGGCGATCACGCTGCTCAACAATCTCATTTCAGTGCCTGTGAGTTTGGCCACGGAAAGGTCGCGAATGTGCCCCGTCCCCATTTCGGCAGTCAGCGCGGCAAGGACTGCTACGCCAAGCACCACCAGCATCTGAATTCGGAAGAAGCCCGAGGTGACCTGTCGGCGCGGTATCAGCGCCCACATCAGGCTCATGCCGCAGATCAGCCGCAGGGCGAATTGAGAGATCATCGGCCGCGGTTACTTTCGATTAATCAGCGACATGACCTCAGCCCGGCTGGACTGATTCGTCAAAAACAGTCCACGAACGGCGCTGGTGATTGTGATGCTGCCCGGTTTGCGCACGCCGCGAATTGTCATGCAGGAGTGTTCGGCCTCCAGCACGACCACGACGCCTTTGGCATCCAGTTCGCGATGCAACAGGTCGGCGATCGTGTGCGTCATCCGCTCCTGCACCTGCGGCCGCCGCGAGACGTCGTCGACAACGCGTGCCAGCTTGCTCAGCCCGGCGATCTTACCGTTCGGCAAATACCCGACGTGAGCTTTGCCGATGAACGGTAGCAGGTGATGCTCGCACATGCTGTTGAAGGCGATATCCCGCACGAGTACCAGTTCGTCATACTCTTCGACGAACACCTTCTTCAAATGCCGAGCCGGATCGCTGTGCAGTCCGGAAAATAATTCCACGTACATGCGAGCCACTCGGCGGGGCGTATCAAGCAGCCCTGTTCGCTGCGGGTCTTCACCGACGGCGGTCAAGATTTCTCGAACCGCTCGCTCGATGCGCGGCAAATCGATGGGCGAGGGAGTTTCCGAAGCGTCACTCACGAGGGATCCGATCTTCCTGAAAAAAAAGAATCAACCTACCTTCGGCCGCGTTCGCGCAGAATCGGTTCGACTTGCTCCATGAAGTCGCGAACGTCCTGAAACTCCCGATAGACCGACGCAAAGCGGACGAATGCCACGTGATCGAGCGTACGGAGCCGATTGAAAACCTTTTCGCCAATGTAACGCGACGGGATCTCGCGGTCGAAGTTGTCATGAATGTCCGATTCGACTTCGCGGACGACCGCGTCAATCTGGTCGGCACTGATCGGTCGCTTGTAACAGGCTTTTTCCAGCCCGGAGCGAATCTTCTCGCGGTCAAAGGGAATTCGCGAGCCGTCCTTTTTGATGACCTTCATGGATGATTCTTCCACCCGTTCGTGCGTGGTGAATCGCCGGCCGCACTTCAGGCACTGCCGACGACGGCGGATGACGAACGACTCGCTCATCCGCGTGTCGATGACTTTCGTCTCGTCATGCCGACAGTACACGCACATCATGAGAGAATCCCTTACCCGTTCCTTTGGGCAAGCCACAGCGCCGATCGCGGCGACTCAACCAGCTTCCAAACTTGGTCGGACACTTTCGATCACGAACAAATCATACTGGTTGCAATGCCGGACAACGACTCTTAGAATCCCGCGCCCTTGCGGTATTCCAGGGTTATAAGTCTGTCCCACACCAGTGACAAACCCGCGAAAAAGAATTGCGGAGCGTTAGAAGGAGTCGTGACGTGGCGTTGCATAAAAGTCTGCGGCGCAAGAGCCGATTGATCCGTCAGCGCAGCGTGCTGACTCGGGAAGAGCGGATCAACCAAATGAAGACGGACGAAAAGTGGACGGACGGGAGGAGTCCGTTTGGTCTGCCAAAGATCCGTGTGGCGAAGCAGACGGTGGGCCGGAAGAAAAAGAAGGAAAAGAAAGAAGACGCGGCCGCCGCCACTGGAGCCGCACCTGCCGCGGCCGCGCCAGCAGCGAAGGCCGCTCCTGCCGCCGGCAAGGGAGCTCCCGCAAAGAAGAAGTAGACGTCGGCGTTCTAGCGTCACAGCGTTCTAGCTCGCACCTCGTTGTACGGGCCTTTTGCTTTGGGATATTCGCGATTTCTCCGAAAGACGCGCAAGTGCATGGCATGCACTCCGGTCAGACCGAGCGGAACGCTTTTCCTCCTCGGCGCCCCCGGTTGAAAGACCGGATACGCGCGTACGCTGGAGCGTTGTTTCGTTCCAAACTGCGACGTCAATCGTCACGATTTTTTAAGGCAACCGCTGACTGCTCAGCCATTCAGCGGCGTGTCTTGCGAAGACTTTTGGCGCTGAACGAGGCCAGTCGCTTCAGCCGCGAGCACGGGCTGGATGGCTCGCTGAGCCTGGCGGAATTTCGCGCGCGCCTGCCGATCACCGACTTCGAGTTCTTTCGGCCGGCCATCGAGCGCCTGAAGGTTGGCGACAGTGAAGCTTTGCTCGGGCCGCACAACAAGCTGCTGATGTTCGCGCTCAGCAGCGGCACGACCTCAGATTCGAAGTTCATTCCGATCACTCAGCGGTTCTTGGACGACTATCGCCGAAGCTGGCAGATTTGGGGAATCCATACCTATGACGCACGGCCGGGCCTGAACGCCAAGCACATGCTGCAGATCGCCAGTGATTACAAACGCTATCACACCTCGGCGGGAATTCCCTGCGGCAACATCAGTGGTTTGGCGGTCGCCACGCAGGGGCCGCTGGTGAGGCTGCTGTACACGATCCCATATCTCGTTTCAAAAATCGACAACCCGCTCGCCAAGTACTACACGATCCTGCGACTGGGCTTGGCCGATGACAACGTCGGCATGATCACCACGGCCAATCCCAGCACCTTGATCCAACTGGCAAACTTGGCCGACGTCGAGAAAGAATCACTCGTCCGCGACATCGCCGATGGCACCTTGTCGACACGGTTTGCCGTTTCCGATGACGTTCGCCGTGCTCTTACGAAACGCATCTCGCGCCGTCGGCCGAAGCGCGCGAAAGAGCTTGAAACCCTCATCGCTCGAAACGGAAGCTTGCGATTGGGCGACGCTTGGCCTTTGGAGCAACTGGGAGTCTGGATGGGAGGCAGTTGTGCGGCCTTCCTTCTTTCTGTGCGGCAGCATTTCGGTATGCATTTGTCGATCCGCGATCATGGTCTATCGGCCAGCGAAGGACGCATGACGATTTCGTTTGACGAGGAGTCCTCGGAAGGCGTGCTGGACATCACCACGCACTACTTCGAATTCATCCCCGAAGCCGAACACGGCCAGCCAAACCCGATCGTGCTGGAAGCTCACGAGTTGGCTCCCGGCCAAGACTACTTCATTCTGTTGACGACATCGTCGGGCCTGTATCGCTACGACATCTGCGACGTCGTCCGTTGCACGGGCTTCCTGGGGACGACTCCCAAACTGCGGTTTCTGCACAAGGGAGCACACATCTCGAACTTAACTGGTGAGAAGCTCTCGGAATCGCATGTCGTCGAAGCCGTCCGCGTGGCCCTGGAGTCGCAGCGGCATCACGTGGAGTTCTTCACAGTCGTCCCGGCTTGGGGCGAACCGCCGTATTATCAACTGCTGATCGAGGCTCGAGAGTTGCCCACGAATGACCTCCGCGAACGGTTGGCAGTGAGCGCGGATGAGACGTTGAAATCCTTGAATTGCGAATACCAAGAAAAAAGGGCCACCGGGCGTCTAGGTCCGATCCAGTTGACCCGCCTGCGTGACGGCACATGGCGGAGATTCGCGGAACAACGTCAGACACGTCTCGGCAGCAGCATCGAACAGTACAAGCATCCGTTTTTGATTCCCGACTTGGAAGCCATTACTCGCTACTTCGGTGACCGTTTCCTATCTTGATTGTGACGTCTCAACTCAAAAACCAAGCGCGGGCCAACGCGAAGGTCGTTTCATTACTTCCTGACCAGGAGAACAGTAATGTCCACCACCCCTCAACAAATGCCCGGAGCGTCCGGGTCATCGGAACAGGCTCAACTTACGACGCGGCTCGATGAGTTGCAGCGACGCAGCGAAGCCTTGAACGCCGCGCTGGAAGGCGCGAAGAAGACGCGGAAACGGATCATGCTCGCGTTTCTGGTGTTTGTGATCCTCGCCGGTTGGGGGTTCGTCTCCTTGGCCAGCTCGATTCGCAGCGATGCCTACAAAAATCGTCTGTTGGCTGAGCTGCAAAAGTCCGTGGAAGCGAATCAAGACACGTTTTCCAAGGAAGCTGAAAAGTTGGTGGCAGGCGTCAGCCCCGTCGTGTCCGCCGCATTGCAAGACCAGGCCGAGAAGGACATGCCGTTGTTCATGCAAATCATCGACAAGCAGCGCGACGAGCTGATGGCCAATCTGCCCGAGCGAATGTCGGCAAAAGTCGAAACGCATCACCACGAATTGCTGCGCAAGCACGAGAAGCTCATCCAAGAAGAGTTTCCCGCCGTGCAGAATCCGGAAACACGCGAACGTATGATGGCCAACACGGTCGCGGCGTTGGATAGGCTCGTGAAGAAATACTACGTCGATGACTTCAAGAAGGAATTCCAGACGATGTCTGAGACCTGGAACGACTTCCCACGCGCGGAAATCCCGGGAGCTGATGACCCCTCGCTGGATAAGCAACTCGTGGGAGAACTGTTGGAATTGGTGCCCCTGATGTTCACGGGACAACGAAGTTTGTTACTGAAGTGACTGACCAAGTCGTCTGACTTTCCCGTTCTTCACACCAGAGAATTCAACTCGTTCCAGGAAAGGGTCCAGCATGAGCACCCCGAATCCAGCATCGGCCGCCAGCTCCGGAGTCGCCGATCGCATCGACAGACTGTGCCGGCAATTGTCTCAGCAAGAAGCCGCATTGAACCGGTCGACCCGTTTGACGGGCATCATCGGGCTCATCGCACTTGTTCTTCTGTCCGGCTACTTTTACTACGGTTATCTCATGATCGCCGATCTGCTTGAGCCAAAAATGTTGGTTCCGTATGCCGCCGGAATGCTGAATGAGCGCTTGCCAGACGCTCGGAAAGCAATCGTTATCCAGATCAACGACGCCGCGCCAGGCTGGGCCGCCCAGATCAGCAAGAACTTTCAAAAGGCGATCCCCACAGGTCGAGGAAAACTTGAAGTTTACGTGATGGAGCAGACCGACGAACTGCTCGGCAAAGCCACCAGCCTGACCGAGGACAGGTTCCGCACGACCCTCCGCGAAAACCGCGAATTGCTCGATAAGGGCTTCAAGGAATTGGCCGACAGCGAAACACTGTCGGACGAAACCTTGCAAGCTTTGGTTGAGGCTCTGGAACAGCAGTTGAAATCCGACATGAAGGAGCAGGCAGAAACGGTGTTGGAAACGTTGCGGCTACTATCGAGCCGCGTGAAGCGGTTACAGGTTGGCACCAATCTGGATAGCGAGGAAAAACATCAACGCCGCGTCCTGATGATTGCTCGACGTCTGCAATTAATGGAAGCGGACCCACGCCCCATCAACGTTCCCAAGCTCAATTCTTCCAATCCGGAAACGACCGCCACGTCCGACGAACAATCCAAGGGCGACGCAGACTCCAAGGGCGACAAGCAAAAGGAAGATAAGTCCGACGCCAATGACGGCGGCAAGGACTCCAAGCCTGCGAACGCGGAATCGATAACGGACAAAGCCGAAACAAAGGTGGAAAAACCTGCCAGCGAGAAAGCGAGCGACAAGCCCACCAACGGGACGAAATCCGAGGCCGACGCGAAGAAGGCTGATTGATCGCTCGCGGGCCTGAATTCGTGACGCGGACGCTCACGTCGATCAAACACCGCAGCGAATCTTGTCGCGATGAACTGGCTGAAACGAATCCTCACTCCGCCGCTGATCGTGCTGGCGGCGCTCCTCATGTGGATTGAGGAGTACCTGTGGGAACATCTCAAAGTTCTCACCGCCTGGATCGCCAAACTCCCACTCATCCGCTGGTTCGAAGTCTTCGTCGCTCGGCTGCCCCCGTATCTCACGATGTTCGTGTTGCTCTTGCCCGGCGCGGTACTGCTCCCGTTCAAGATTGGTGCGCTGTGGCTGATGGCTCACGGACAGTTTTTGCTCGGCACCGGCACGATCATCGCGGCTAAAATCGTCGGCACCGCCGTTGTCGCACGCCTCTATGTCGTCTGCAAACCCAAACTGATGACGATCGCCTGGTTCGCCAAGTTGCATGACTGGCTGATCGCCACACGGAACTATCTCTACGATTGCATCAAGGCGATGCCACTGTACCAGGTGACGCGAGCCAAATTCTCCGTCTGGAAACACAAGGTCAAATCCTTCTTCCGCAGCATCCGCGGCCATCGCGGCATCAGCTTCCGTTGGCGAGCGATTCGCCGATTGTTCCGCCATCGGCGAGCGGTGCGAAAGAAGTTCCACGAGACCAAAGAGATGATCTTCGACGCGGCAAAACCTACAGACTCATAAGGCATCTCGATCTCTCGCGTCCGCACGGCCTTGCCCGTTGAGTCCAGGGCTTCCAAGGTGCAAAATGCTGAGGAATTCAGCATGTAGCACAACTCGTAAGAGTTCGGACGGTCGGCGATCCGATCCGAATTCTCACAAATGAGGAAGAACACCACCTTGGAACCCCTGCCAGTTTAGCCGCTTGGCGGAACGCCGAGATTAGAGATAAGCTCTCTTACGATCACGCGGGAGCGTGCATCGAAAAAGGGGGTGGAAAATTTCGCAACGGGGACCTCAGCCCCATCCAGCTCGTCTGGATGGAACTGACGATGGAATGCTAGAGCGCGTGAAGTCGTTCGTTTCAGACCCCATCCGCCTCGTGCGGATGGTGAACCAGAGCATTCGGCGACAAGTGCCAAAACGATCTGTTTCACCATCCGCACGAGGCGGATGGGGTCCGAACGGCCCTTCAATCGTCGGATAGCTGTCCATCTTCTGGTTCCATCCAGACGAGCTGGATGGGGACCATATTCGGCACCCACTTTTTCGATGCACGCACATCCCGCGGACTGCGGCACCATCAGGAGACGGTGATGTTACAGGTACTTGGTGGACCGAAGCGGCTCTGCAACGGCGTCACGCGCCGTGATCTGTTGAGCGTTGGCGGCTTGAGCCTTCTGGGCGTCGGACTGCCTGCGCTGGTTCCGACCGTGACACCAGCGAGGTTAGCAGCGGAGAAGTCCGCGGACACAGCGCTACCCGGATTCGGTCGCGCCAAAAACGTGATTCTGCTGTATCTATTCGGCGGGCCGAGTCATCTGGAGACGCTCGACATGAAGCCGCATGCTCCCGTGGAGGTGCGCGGCAAATTGCAGCCGATCGAGTCGTCACTGAGCGGCCTCAACGTGTGCGAGCACTTGCCGAACATGGCGAAGGTCATGGATCGCGTGACCGTGGTCCGTTCGCTGACGCATCCGTGGAACTTTCATGGAATGCAGTACGCGACCACCGGAGCGCCCGAAGGAAGTGTGCCTCTGGAAGAGACGCTGGTGCATCCACAGCACCAGCCGTTCTTGGGATCGGTCGTGCATTACTACGATCAGCAACGGCACGGATCGAAGCCGCAGGGTGCGATCCCGGACAACATCGTGCTTCCGTTCCTGCTCAGCAGCAGACGGTCGGCGGCCAGATACACGGCTCCGTCGGCGATGTATCTGGGGAGTCGCTTCGATCCGATCTGGACCGAGTTCCGTGGCGAAGCGACGCGCCGCATTTTGCGTCGCTCGTTCGGGCCGCCGGCGGAGTTCGCTGATCCGTACCTCGGCGTGCAACGCGACTGCCGCTTTTTGATCGCCGCGGAAGCCGACTTGCCGGCCGATCTGTCCCTCGACCGGCTTAACCGCCGTCGTTCATTGCTGGACCAACTGGAAACGCTGCGTCGTGGCCTCGACCAGCAAGCATCGCGAACCACGCTCGATCAAAAGCGCGAGCTGGCATTTTCGCTGCTCGACTCGCGCGCGATCCGGTCGGCGTTTGATCTCGATCAAGAATCGGCGAGTCTTCGCGACGCCTATGGCATGACGTTGTTCGGTCAATCGACGCTGCAAGCTCGGCGTTTGGTCGAGGCGGGTTGCCGATTCGTGACCGTTGTGTGGGACGAATTCGGTCAGCTCAACGCCGGCTGGGACACGCACGTCGATCACTACAACCGACTCCAGAACGAGCTGCTGCCGGGACTCGACCTCGCTTTCTCGGCGTTGATTCGCGATCTGGAGACTCGCGGCCTGCTCGACGACACGTTGGTATTGGTGATGAACGAGATGGGGCGCACGCCGCGCTTCGAGGGCGAAGGCCGAGGCCACTGGGGCCGTGCCTATTCCAACTTCTTCGCCGGAGCCGGCCTCAAACGCGGCAACATCATCGGCCGCACCGACTCGATTGGAGCGACCGTCGCCGACCGGCCGCTCACTGCCAAGGACGTTCTCGCCACAATTTATCACCTGATCGGCATCAACCCGAACTCGACGCTAGCCGACGTTCTCAACCGCCCCGTCCCGCTGTGCCACGACGGCAAAGTGATTCCCGAAATGCTGGCATAGGTGTAGGGTGAGTTGAGTCATCGAGACCCACCGAATCGCTCAGGAGACTCACGCCGAGCGCCGTGCCCAACGCGGCCGGTTACGAATATCCCCGCGCGAGAGGATATTGGTGATACATCGCGCGCGGCCTATCACTGATGGGACATGCCCGAGCCGTTCAGCGAATGCTTGGCAAACCGTTTCCCACACGCTCGTTTGATCCTCAGATAACGCAGCCGCGGTGACCGCCGCGATTATCAAACGCCGCGCGCGGTTCACTTCACTGTTAGGCATTGCTCGCGTCTCGTGAAAACTAAACATTCAACCATCCTGCTTATGGGCTTCTTCTCGTCCCTTTTAGGTGCCAGCGGCGCAGAACCCGAAAAGCCCGCCAAACCAAAAATTCCGTTGGAACAGCTCGAAGACATGTTCACCAACATGCGTGCGCAGACCAAATGGAACTTAGACGACGACATGCTCTGGGGTTACTTCTTCACCGACCCCGACCCGAAGAAACTCGAACCTGTTGCCAAGCATCTTTCCGGCGCTGGCTATCGTGTTGTTGCCATCTACCCGACCGACGACCGCAGCACGCACGTCCTTCACGTTGAGCGTGTCGAGCATCACACACCCAAGACGCTCCACGCTCGCAACCAAGAGTTCGAGGCGTTGGCTGCCAAGCTCCGAATAGCCACATACGACGGCATGGATGTTGGCCCAGCACCACCTAAAACCAAATGACCGCAACGCCTAACCATGCGCTGCAGCGAACGACTCCGTGCGTCACGGCACCTGCTTCCGCCGCCGCCTTTCCGCCCACCATGCAGGTGCGGCGCCGCACTCCGCGGTCGCTGAGCTTGGGGTCGTTAGCCACAGAAAGCGGGTGCTGTCTTGGCCAGAAACCGCGATGTCGAGTTGCAGGAATACCTCAGCCAATCCGGGGTCGAATGGAATGAGCTCGACGAGACGGCGCACCCGGCGGCCGAGGACACCTGGCGAGAGATATATGGCCAGGCGTTCCGAGGTCGGCCGCGCCTCCGGCATGGGGCGAAGGCCGACTATGAGAACCAATGTGAGTCGTGCGACCATTACCTGATAGTGCCGTTCTCGGCGGGCGTCGCTGGGCTTCCGGTGCATGTACTTGGCCGCCGCGTGGGCGCCTACGAGTGCCGTGGCCCTCTGGTTCCAATGGGCGCTTTCTGCGATGTGGAGTTTTTCGTTTGCCCAACCGATTTCGCTTGGGCGATGATCCATACTCATGAGGATCACGCTCTCGGAGGGCCGTACTTCATCCGCGCCGAGTGGCTGGCCGGGGGCGGTGGCTAACCAGCAGATGAAGTTGACCGGGCCGGCATCACGGCTTTTCGAGAGATGATGGTGTTGCAGCCGGCCCGGCAACTGATCCGAGGCGTTCGGTGGCACTGAGGCCAGCGTACAGAACCAGCGGGATCGCCGCGGGCGAAAGGTCGCCGCAGGCTGCTGAACGTGATTCATGGGCCGCACGGACTCCACCCACCCGACGTGTGCAGAACTTGCCAGCCGCGAATGACACTGAATGTGTCATGAACCTCGCCGTCGCTGGCGTTTCGGGTTAGTCTGGTCGGCGTGCGTCGTTCGGTCGGGCTGCTTGAATCGTGCCATGTTTTCCTCCACGAGGTCACTCATGAACCGTTTCGCTTTGTGTTTGTTGATCGGTGCTCTGTCTTGTCTGTTTGAACCGTCATCGCTAGTCGCTGACGAGTTTCGCGTCACGGAAACCGACGATGAGATCAAAATCGAAACGTCCAAGCTCGAAGCGGTCATTCGGAAGAAGGGCTACGTGACGGGCGTCAAAGCGGCATCGTTTCTCGACAAGCAAACCGGGTTCCGCGACGCGGGGTACGGCCTGGACATCGTCGATTGGATCATGGAACCGGGCAGCGACGAGGCATATCGCGACAGGCTCGACAAAGAATTGGTTTACCAGTTCGGAAACAGCTACCACGGCAAGACGCCGAAGCGGTCCATCGAAGGCCCGCAAATCTGCACGCAGGCCAAAGAACTATCGCCTCGTGTCATCCGTGGCAATGATTTTCTGGCCGTGACGATGGATTTCAAATATCGCACGGCGGCACCGGGTAAGAAGACTGGCTCGCTGTGGCAGCAGACGCTCGTATTCCCCGCAGGCAAGCGGTACTTCATATCGAGCGACAAGATCACGGCCGTGAATTCCGGCGAGGCGATGTTTCTGCGACTCGACATGCCAGGCCACATCAAGCACAACAAGGGCGATTCATTCAGCGAGGTCTATCTCAGCTATTTCGACAAGCCGATCCCGTCGTCCGAGTTCTTTGAGAACTTTGCGCCCGACGAAAAATTCAACTACACGCGCGGCCGCGACACGCTGCCGAAACGTATGATCCGCGCCTACCACCTGCGCGACCGTGAGACCGCGAAATCCGGCCCGTGGCTAGCCGGTATGACGCTGCAACCCGATGTGGTCTCCGAAGCGTGGTGCCATCAGCGCGGCTACGTCTGCCTGATCGAAGAATTCGGCAGCCGTCCAATCAAGGCCGGCGAATCCTTCAGCGCGGCGTTCGTCGTCGGTTACTTCGATTCGCTCGACGACATGCACACCACCTACGACCACTTCGCCGGCCATACCGAACTGGAAGTCAATGAAAGCGCATGGAAGCTGGTGAAGTGAACTCAACGTGATCCCGAAGTAGGACGGGCACTCTTGCCCGTCTTCCAAAGCAGACGGGCAAGAGTGCCCATCCTCCAAGTCACGGCCGGCTAATTGGTCCGGTTAAGTGGTCTGTGCAATCATACAAGCCCGAAGCGCAAGCGAGAGACTTCTGCGGCTTTCTCTCGCTTGCGCTTCGGGCTTGTATTGGAACCAAGACGCAGATTGAAGAATTAGCCAGCCGTGTCCTACAAGTTGAAGACCGGCTGTCATGGGAAACGAAAGGTAGGCACACAATGCGATGGCGATGCGGCGACCTAGCTTTCTCCGTGGTGTTGGTGTTGACAGCTACATGAAAAGCTTCGATGCCGTGCCGAGCACGAAGCAGATGCGAGTCACCGTCAACCTGCCGCACGGTCATCCGCAGGGTTGGGCTCCACCCGAAATCGGACTGTTCATCGACCACCGCCTGGCTCGTGGCTCGGCATTGCCGATCCTCGCCGATCCGAAGATCGAAAACGGTCGCGTGCGAGTCGCCGTGCAATCCGAGGTCAAATTGAAACAAGCCTCACTGCATTACTCGACCGACGGTGACGCGATCAACAAGCGCACCTGGAAAACGGCGGCCGCCACCATCGACGGCACGACCATCATCGTCGAAGCCGCTCCCGCCGACGCGACGGTGTGGTTCATCACCGTGACCGACGAGCGAGACGCCGTCGTCAGCAGCCGAATCGCCTTTCGATGACGATCAACCGTTCTGTCTCAACCAAGAGAAAGTCACCAAGAAAGCTCGCTATCAACCCAACTACAAAGACAAACCTTCGGCGGGCAAACCCAAAGTGGTCGGGTATGGCGAATCGGATTGCGAGGACGACATAGTGAAAACCGCATTCGAGTGGCCTATTCCACCTCCAATTTGAATTCGGGATGCCCGCGTCGATTTGTTTTTCGTGTTAATCGAAAGGAGCAGCCGTAGACGGCAGATTTCATCCATCCTGCGGACTTGCGAACTGTCGAATACCCGCGGCTGGCGAGGCGAAGAATGTCGAATTCGCATCGGTCGCGGCGAGCGTCCACCAGCCAGTATTCAGCAATGCCGGCTTGCCAGTACAAATCGCGCAGCGATTCCCTGTCTTTGCTCACAGAACTGTCGCTCAGAACTTCCAGGACCATGTCCGGAGTTCCTTCCAGTTCCACGAAGCCGTCTTGCGATCCTTCGATCAATTGAATCCGACTCGAATCGAAAGCCTCGTGCGAGACAAACGTGCCATCGGGCTTCGAGGAAAGGTCCGCTTCGACGTTTGTTAGGAAGACACCATCTCCGAAGTATTCTCCAATGTCGTTTTGCGAAGCGAGAGTGGCAAGAACGCGAGCGAATTCCGTTTTCACGCGGTTGTGCGAGTAGAGTTGTTCCTTGCTCATATCCACTCGCACCTCGCCCGCGAGATATGTCACAGTCGCTTTTTCAGGCGAATCGTCGGAGTCCATCCATCGCCGAAATGATGCGAGGTTGGACACCCACAGCGGGATTTGGACGACGTCGGTTTCAAAGTGAATCGTGCTCATAATTTTTACGCCATTGCGCAGCAGAATTGCAGCGGCACGATATCAAAATCACACCAATTCGTGCATCGGCTGAATGCCGTCGTCAACGAGGTACTGCGGGACGCCGGCTCCGTCGAAGATGCGGACGCGGCCGACGTCCAGGCCGGCGCATTTGTAGAGCGTGGCGAAGATTTCTTGGAACTTGACGGGGCGTTCAATGGCGTGCTCGGCCTTGCGGTTCGTGCGGCCGATGAATTGGCCGGTCTTCATGCCCCCGCCGGCGAGCATCGCGCACGAAACTTGCGGCCAGTGATCGCGCGAGTTGTTGTTGTTGATCTTCGGAGTCCGACCGAACTCGCCCCAGACCACGACTGAGACGTCGTTGTTCAAACCTCGCTCGTGCAGATCGGTGACCAGCGCGGACAAGCCTTGGTCGAGCAACGGAAACTCCTCACGCGACATCGGGAAGTTCATGCCATCGCTGCCGTGCCAATCCCAGCGGCTATAGTTCAGCGAGACATAGCGAGCGCCGGCTTCGACCAGTCGCCGAGCGACACAGAAATTCTCGATCATGCGCGGCGCGCCGTCGCGCATGAATTTCTCGTCGCTCTTGCCATATCGAGCCAGCACGCGCGGGTCTTCCTTGGAAAGATCAAGTGCCTCGGACAACTTTGACGTCGTGAGGATCCCAAGCGCCTGTTGCGTGTAGACGTCGAGGCTCTCCATCACTCCCTTGCTGTCGGCCGAGCGAACGAATCTGTCAAACGCTTTCAT
>CAZPUJ010000605.1:0-5535 GCA_964589725.1 uncultured Planctomycetaceae bacterium | reverse complement strand
CGCGACCGCATGGCGAACTCGCTGCCGGAATGGGAACTCCTGCGCGAGACCGCCGCGGCCATCAAAACGCACACGATCTCGCGGATCGCCGATTTGCTCGAACAATTCGAAGCCAACGCGACGAAGCTGGGCGCGACGGTTCACTGGGCTAGCACGCCCGCCGATCACAACCAGATTGTGCTCGACATACTGCAAACGCACGACGTCACACGCGTCGTAAAGAGTAAGTCGATGCTCACCGAGGAATGTCACCTGAACCCGTTCCTCGAACGGCACGGTATCGAAGTTGTCGATACCGACCTCGGCGAGTGGATCGTGCAGCTTCGCCATGAAGCGCCCAGCCACATCGTGCTGCCAGCGATTCACATCAAATGCGAAGAGGTTGGCGAACTGTTTCACGAAAAAATCGGCACCGACGCCGGGGCCACTGATCCAAAATACCTCGTCGAGGCCGCTCGCGACGTGTTGCGTAACCGGTTCATGAAAGCTCAAGCCGGCATCACGGGGGTCAACTTCGCGATCGCCGAGACCGGCGGTTTCGTCGTCTGCACAAATGAAGGGAACGCCGATCTTGGCGTGTCGCTGCCGGCCGTGCATATCGCCTGTATGGGCATTGAAAAGCTGATCCCAAGGGCCGAACATCTCGGCGTGTTCTTGCGGTTGCTCGCGCGCTCGGCAACAGGCCAGCCGATCACGACGTACAGCTCGCACTTCCACGGTCCGAAGCCTGGCGGCGAGTTGCATATTATCCTCGTCGACAACGGCCGCAGCGACCTCTTGGGCAGCGGCGAATTCCGCCGCTCGCTCCACTGCATCCGCTGCGGAGCCTGCATGAACACCTGCCCGGTCTTTCGTCGCAGCGGCGGCCACAGCTACGAAACGACCGTCCCCGGTCCGATCGGATCGATCCTCGCCCCATCGCGCGACGCCGCAATGTTTCACTCGCTGCCGTATGCGTGCAGCCTCTGCGGCAGTTGCACGGACGTCTGCCCCGTGAAGATCGATATCCACCATCAACTGCTTACGTGGCGGAAAGAGATTGCCCATCGCGGCCTTGTTCCGCTGAGTAAGCGAGTCGGTCTCGGCCTGACGAGCTTCGTGATGCAACACCCGAGGATTTTCAGGTTCGCCGGCAAACTGGCTCGCTGGATCGTGCCGAAGCTACCGAGGTTTCTCGTCTACAACACCCTCAATCCTTGGGGCCGTCAGCGTGAGTTGCCGCCGTTCCCAAAAAAGAGTTTTCGCGAGCTGTACCGCCAGCGACGCTCTAAGACGAATGACCAATGACCTCGTCTAAACAAACCATTCTTTCCGCCATTCGCCGACACGATTTGCCGGAAGCTCCGCTGCCGAGTTTGAAGCAATCGTGGATCAGCTTCGCGGACGCTCCGAAGCAGTTCGCCTCCGTTCTCGAATCCGTTGGCGGCCGAGCGGTCTCGGTGCCGACGCTCGACGCGATCAACGCCGAACTGGCGAAACTGCCGGCGTGGACGGAGGCTCGCAAAGTCGTGTCGCTGGTGAGCGGCTTTCAGCCGCAGCCAGCCAACCGCGTGATCGACTTCAATCAACTCGACGATCCGCATCAGACCGAGGACATCGACTTCGCGATCGTGCCGGGCGAGTTCGCGGTCGCGGAAAACGGAGCCGTTTGGATCACCGACTCGGGCGTGAAACACCGCGCGATCTTCTTTATTGCGCAGCATTTGGCTCTTGTCGTCTCGGCACGCAACATCGTCCACAACATGCACGAGGCGTATCAGCAACTGTCGTTCGATTCGGCAGGCTTCGGAGCGTTCATCTCCGGCCCGTCAAAAACGGCCGACATCGAACAATCGTTGGTCGTCGGCGCTCACGGGCCTCGGTCGGTGACCGTCTTCGTCACGGCGTGACTGAGCCAGACCGCGAGAAGATGACATCCGTGGGCAGTCCGGCGGTGGCGGGAACAAGTTGAGCAGCGTCGAGATCACCAAGTCCCTCCGCAACAGACACACCAAGCGATCGCTGCCGTCACCGCCGTCTTCACGGGGCCACACTTGCTGATTCGGACTTCAAAGCCCAAGGACGCCGGCCCGCGTCGCGGAGCGCTAATGATGGTTTGATTTCCGATACCGGCTCGGTTGACGAACTGACGTACTTCCGCCGGGGTGTATTTCTCGTCCATGCGGGCGGGTTCAACGCCCAATTCGCTCCGGCGGCGATTGAACTCGGCCAAGGCGGCGGGATGAGGGTTGCGGCGTGGTTCGTGAATGATGGCGACTCCTCCAGGCTTGAGAACGCGGTAGATTTCCTGAAACGCCTTGGCAGGGTCGGCCCAGTGATGGATGGTGGAACGACTGATCACGAAGTCGGCGAATTCGTCCGTGTAGGGGAGTGTGTGGACGTCGCACTGTTCAATGGTGATTCGCGATTCCAACTCGCATCGCTTCACCGTCAGTCGCGCCTGCTGCACCATATCCTCGAAGAAGTCGGTCCCGATGAGTTCGTAGTGCCGAAGCTTCGGTAACGCGGCGATTTTGACCAGCAATTGTGCGGTTCCCGTTCCGATATCCAGCAAAGTCCGCGGCTGCCTGCGCCGTAATCGGTCTTCGAGCAATATCCGGCGGATCATCGCCGCGTCGTACACGTCCACGGAATGTTGCGTGTATTGATCGTACTGCTCCGCCGAATAATGGACGGGCATGTTGTCTCGCATGAACTAGCTCCCTAATGCGATCCGTTCGTTCCGGAAACGGTCCGTTGCTGTCGCAGTGCATGAGTTTCTTGGGTCGGTCAGGCCTCTGGCCAACTGCCCTCCAAGAGGCTTTCCGAGGTACAACGCTGCGGAATCGTCAGGCAGATCATTAGCGTCATCCGTTCCGACTGAAAATCGACACACAGAAATAGCAAAATGCCGGCGTGTGCAACAGTTCGTACGGAAATACAACCCGTCGGATCCACCTCATCGTCGTTGTTAAAGGACGCGGTTTACCTTGTGCTAATCCTGACCGATGCACAGGATTCGAAACGCGATCGCAACGTACGCGGCAATCACGACTCGCCAGCATTGCAAGACAGAGACGACAAAAAACGTCGCGATCTTGCGGCACGCGAGCAAAGACGATAATTCGACCTCGAAATCAACAGCCCGACGAGTCTCAGTGAGCGTTTACAGACACCTATTTCATTTCTGAAATCCAGAGACGAGATTGCGACAATGACAAAGCTGGCATGGCTCTTCGTGGCTGGCGGATTCGGGACTTTGGCCCGATATGGGCTGTCAGGTCTCGTTCACTGGATCTACGGCGGAGAGCTTCCAATCGGTACGTTCGCGGTGAATTTCTTCGGTTGTTTCGTGTTCGGCATCGTCTGGATTTTGTCTGAAGATCGTCTGATGATCAGCGGTGAAGCTCGCTTTCTTATCCTCACCGGCTTCACAGGCGCATTCACCACGTTTTCCACGTATGCCTTCGAGGCCAGCGCCTTGCTCCGCGATTCGGAATGGCTGTTCGCCGCCGCGAACATTCTGGCTCAGAATGGGTTGGGCATCGCGGCCGTGATGCTGGGTCTGGCGGCGGGCCGGCTCTTGTAATACGGGGACGCATCCATGCAACTGCCTGAAGAAGCAGAATTGCTGAGGATCTTTGTCGGCGAAAGCGACAAGTATCACGGTCAAGAAGAACCAGGTCTAGCTCACGTTATTCCTTCAGTTGGTACTCTTTGATCTTCCGGTACAGCGTCCGCTCGCCGATGCCGAGCAGGTGAGCGGCTTCTTCGCGGTTGCCTTTGGTGACCTCGAGCGCTCGTTGGAGGTAATATTTCTCGACCTCTTCGAGCGGTTTGCCTATGAGCTGATCGGCACCGAAGATCGTGTCGCCGAGCGCGGCGTCGCCGACGTCACCGGCCGCGGGACGAATCTCGTCGGGCAGGTCGTCGACATCCAGCAGGCCGTCGAAGTCGTTGACCAACATGCTTTCGATCGTGTTCCGCAACTGACGAATGTTGCCTGGCCAGTCGTAGGTGACGAGTGTGTGCCGAGCCGCTCGCGAGACGGCTGGAGCTTCGCGGCCGTGGATGTCGGACAAGATCTTGCGGAAGTGATCGATCAAGAGCGGAATGTCCACTCGGCGTTCGCGCAGCGGCGGCAGGCTGATGCGGAGGACATTCAAGCGAAAGTACAGGTCTTCGCGAAATTTGCCTGTGCTGACGGCGTCCTTCAGATCGGAGTTCGTGGCGGCGACCAGTCGCACGTTGACGTCGACCTCGTCATTCGAGCCGACGCGCGTAATCTTGCGGCCTTCGAG
Organism: uncultured Planctomycetaceae bacterium; assembly: GCA_964589725.1. Classification (GTDB taxonomy): domain Bacteria; phylum Planctomycetota; class Planctomycetia; order Planctomycetales; family Planctomycetaceae; genus CAYSHJ01. The sequence continues at coordinate 1,255 of CAZPUJ010000605.1, read as the reverse complement.
CACTCGCAGCAGTTTGATCTGCGTGTCCAGCGGCATCTCGCCCACTTCGTCGAGAAACAACGTGCCGCCGTTCGCGTACTCGAACTTGCCAACCCGCTTGCTCATGGCTCCGGTAAACGCGCCCGCCTCGTGGCCGAACAACTCGCTTTCCAGAATGCTCTCCGGCAAAGCCGAGATATTCAGCGGCACGAACGGTTTGTTCTTGCGGTCGCTGTTTTGATGCAACGCGCGCGCGACGAGTTCCTTGCCGGTGCCGCTCTCGCCGAGGATCAGTACCGTCGTGTTCGTGTTGGCAACGTGCCGAAGTTGATCAATGACCCTCTTCATCGCCGGGCTGTTGCCGATGACTCCTTCGAATCCGAACTTCTCATCCAGCCGACGGCTGAGTTCGGCGTTGCGGCGAATCAACCGCACTCTCGTGGACGCCTTTTCGACGGCCGCTCGCAGTTCGCTGATGTCCAGCGGCTTCGTCAAGTACATCGACGCCCCGGCCTGTCCTGCCGCGAGCGCCGATTGGACCGAGGCATGACCGGTCAGCAGGATGACCTCGGCGTCCGGCAACTCTTCTTTCGTTTTGCGGAGCAGCGTCAACCCGTCGACTTCGCCCATGCGGAGGTCGGTGACGACGGCGTCGTAGTTTTCCTTCTCGATCAACGCCAAGCCACGTTCGCCCGATCCGGCCACGGTGCATTCGTAGCCAACCCGCTTCAAGCTTTCGGCGACGGCTTGCGCATGCGGCTCATCGTCATCCACGATGAGCACGCGGATACCGGTTCCAGGAAGTTCGGGTTTGTCGGGGTCTTTAGTGGTCATAAGTTGGCGAAGCCACACTAGCCCGACGCGCAAACGAGGGACGAACGCGGCAGTCCCTCGCTTGCGCGTTGGGCTAGTGTCAGATGGTTTGCTGTGAAATCACTCCGGCTTCAACAACGGAAAGGCGATCACATCGCGGATCGTGCGCGTATTCGTCAGCAGCATGACCAAGCGGTCGATGCCGATGCCCATCCCGCCGGCGGGAGGCATGCCGACTTTCAGGGCATAAACGAACTCGTGATCCATCTTGGCCATCGAGTCTTCCTCCGGTAGCCCGGCCAACTGCGTGCGGAAGGTTTCCTCTTGCAGACGCGGATCATTGAGTTCCGTGTAGGCGTTGGCCATTTCCAGGCCGTCGATGAACAGTTCAAAGCGCTCGGCGATCGACGGGTCGGAGCGTTTCCGTTTCGTGAGCGGACACATCGACGCCGGATAGTCGATC
>CAZPUJ010000604.1:0-12416 GCA_964589725.1 uncultured Planctomycetaceae bacterium | reverse complement strand
TGCGTTTCCGCAGTTCGATGGTCGCTCCGCGCGCGACACCGCAGAAATCCCGCATCAACCGAGCGGCTTTGACCACCAGGTTGTCGCTGTTGTTGGGCAACGGGGCGAACGGATACGGCCGTGCTCCCGCCCAGCGACAGCGCAGCCGGATTTCCGGCGACCGCGCAGGCCCAGACGATGTCGAAAACTCCTCCGTGAACCGCAACGTGTCGTACAGGCCGACCACACCATGAGCGTTTCCAGCTCGTGATAGCCGTCCGTCCGTTTCCCCAAGACTTCCAAGAACAGGTTCAGCTTGGCGGGGGTGTGAACAACCAGCGTTCGGCCTTGTTGCCGCAAAAGCATCTGGCGTCACATCCCGTGAGCCATCTCAACCTGAGATTGCACATCGACGCGTTGAAAAGGAACAGAATTGATTTCGATCTGGGAGTGGGAGAAGCCCCTCAAACCCCAAGACTGGGGGCAGGATGCTACGGCGCGCGCGGCGCATCGTCAAGATTGGATGACCTCACTTTGATCCTTTGTCGCGCGGGGACAAGGCGCCAAAAAACCACGCGAATTGCAAATTGAGTGATCACCACCCGATCAATCAATCAGCACGCGTACCGAGTGCAAGCGTTGGCGATCACCGCACTGACGGAAGTCTTCGAGGACCGCTTCGACTTCCGGTTTGAGGAAGTTGTTGAACTCGCGGTTGCCGCCGACGTAGACATGCAGGCGCTTGTCCACATCCACCAGTTTGGAATTTAACCACAACGTCAGCGGCCCGCCTCCCGTGATCCGAATTTGTGTCGCTTCGGTTTGCCCCGACAACACACGAGCTTCGAGCGCGATCGGCTTCGGCACCGCAGTCGCAGACGGAAGACCAATTGATCTCGCTTTCCTGGCATGAGCGGCGCGCGGCGCGGCGTCGGCCCAGCGAACCCAATTCAAACGCGCGTCCGTCGTGCGCAGGCTGAGAAGCCTGAATTCCTTGGGTTCGGCTTGGCGGCGGTGCAGTTCCATCCATTCGAAAAAGCGCTGAATTTCGCTGTGATAAGTTTCGCGACCGCGGCTCTTGTATTGGGCCACCAACAGGTCGCAACCTTTGAGCATCAACGGTTGCAGCCGTTCCGCGTTGTTGTTGAAAAGACCAAAGTCGAACTCACCCATCACGACATACCAAGCTTGCGACTTCGCGTTTTCGTTCTTGGCTTCGGTTTGGTCCTTCAACCACTTGGCGTCTCCCTCCAACCCGCCAGAGATCGGCATGACGCCGGCAAACAGGTCCGGCCGAGCCAACGCGACATCGAAAGCCGCTTCGGCACCGTGGCCGTGTCCCGACAGAAAGACGCGGTCGGAATCGATCAAAAAGCGGCGACGTGCGTCACGCAGGCATTCCCACACGATCGTCTCTGCCGGAGCGATCACCGGGTCGCCGGACTTGGGGGGCAAATGCTCGGGAGCGATCACCACGTAGCCATGCCGTTGTGATTGTGACGGGCTGGCCTCATCACCGCCCCACCATTTCAACTCGCGTTCCGGTGTCGAGCCACCGTCGTGCAAGGCCACGATCAGCGGATAAACGTGATGCGGATTGAACTCCTGCGGCACGAGCACCGAGTATCGGAACGTCGGCTGATTGGCCTCCACGTCATCGCGCGAGCGCCCGGGTTCGTTCACGGCCAGCGTGAGAATCTTGCCTCCTTCGATCTCCGGCGTGTCGACGATCGGCGGCAGCAACGGAATCAGTTGTTCGACGGTTTTCGCGCCGACACCCTCGGTCGCGGCGAGGTCGGTCAATGTCTGTTGTCGTTGGCGCGGATGGTTGGCTCGCAGGTATTGCAAGACGTGAAACCGCGCGTGCCACCAGCGAATCGCCGTCACGAGGTCCGTGACGGCGTTCGCGTCGCCGACGACCCATGCGGAATAAGCCAGCGCGAGCTTCTCGGCTGCGGGCAACGTTGCATCTTTTTCCAGTCGCAGGAACGGTTCCAATCGAGGCAGCGTTTCGAAGTCGATTTCCTGGATGACCTCATTCCGCAACGGAGCCACTTGCTGCAATTCCTCGCGGCTGAGTCCGGCCTGCAAGTCGCCAAGCAAATGCTTCACACGCTCGATCTTCTCCGTGGCGTCGGTGTATTCGGTTTGGAATTGCCGCAACTCGCGCAGGATGTCCGCGCCGATCTGCTCCGTTGGAAAGTTCTTGAGCGATGAGATCGCGAGTTGATGTTGTCCCGCCGCGCGGCGACGTTGGAGTTCCTGTAGCAGTCGCCTGGCCAACAACTGCCGAGACTGGAGCATGACTTCATCCACTCGAGCCTTCTGATCCGGAAGATCCGTCGCGATCGCGTCGAGCTCTTGCATGGCTTGCAGATACAGCCCGGCTTGCTGATAGAACCTCACGACGGCGAAGCGGTCTTCGGGCTTTGCGGGGTTGGTGCATCGCCGGAGCATCGCGTCGAGCTTGTCTGGCGGCAGCGATGTCGTGGCGACGCTGAACTCCCATTGGCAATTCAAACCTGTCACCGTACAGGACTGCGGGCGCAATTGCGTGATCGCTAAAGTGAGGTCGACCGGTCTTCCGGTCGGTAGTCGCACTGCGACTTGCCGATGACCGAACTCGTTAAATCCCGTGTCGCGCAGGAATGGCGGGACTGAGTCGAAGTCGAAGGCGACTGCACGCCCTTGCTTGCGCTGTGGCAGATCGAACTTTTCGTGCTGGGCCAATTCGACGTCGAAGTTCTTCTCGGCCGTCAGACGTTCGGCGACAAAATACCGTCGCATCCCGTCGTCGGCCATGAGAATCGGATAGCTGATGAATTCACCGCTGATCGGGGGCAACTGCAAACTCAACGCCTGCATCTTGGCGACGGTTCCCGTCACACGAAATCCGGACTTGAGCACCAACTCGCCAGCGAGGAGCCCACTCATTGCCATCCAGAAAGCGATCAGTACCGCCAAAGCCGCGAACAATCGGCCGAAGAAGGGAAAGTTTGGTCGCGTTGGCCGACTTCGCGTATGCATGACGTTCCCTCAGCCACGTCAACCGGCGTCCGTTCGGCGGATTCTGCCGAGCCGGAACGAATGAACGACCAATTCCAAAGGTCAGGGGATGGCCACTGAATCTCTCAGCGACTGCCGGTCAAGACAGACTCTTGGAAGCATCGGCCATGCCAAGTCAGGGCTTTTGAGGATTCGTGGCCGGCGGATCCTTCGGAGCTTTCGATTCGCCACCGCTCAACAGGTTGAACTGGTTGGCGACAAAATCGGCCACGTACGGAAATGCTTTGTAGGCTCCGACCAAAGCGCCCGCGATCAACAAGATATAGATGATGAAGCCCACTCCGCCCATCGCACCTTCGAACAGGCCGCGGAACCATCGCCAGATTTTGCGGCGTTTTTGCTCCTTCTCGATTTTGGCGTACATGTCCTTCATCGAACCGGCGCGGGTCTGAGCCGAGGCCTTGGCGAGGCGTCTTTTCGCGAAGTCTTCGAACTCCTGAAATTGTGCCACCGGAAGGAAGTCACCCTTGTCGCCTCGTCGGGTCGTGGCCTTCAGGTCGAGCAGTTCGGCTTTGATCATCTGCTGGATCTGCGCCGCGGTCATCTTGCTGATGACGATTTGTCCTTTGGAGTTGGTGTGCTTTACGTACCACAGGACCTGATCCTTTGCCGCCATTTTCTCGGTGGCTTCCAGGACCACATCGGCGGACGTTTTTCCGGCGGACGACAGATTCATCGTCCCCGCCGTGGTTGGCGCGGCCGTGCGGCGCGTGGCCAGCACCTCGCCCCCCTCAATGAAACTGAGCGACGGGCTTTCCAGTCCCAAGGGTTCCAGATCCCGAATGAAATCATCACACGTGGCGTAGCGGTGGTTTTTGTCCTTCTGGATCATCTTGTCGATGATCAGATCGAGTTTCTCGGGCACCTCGCGATTGTGCTTGCGAGCGCTGTCGTACTTGCCGGCCTCCTTGGCCATGATCAACTTCACGACGGTGTCGCCGCTAAACGGCAGCTTGCCCGTCACGAAGTAGTACAACGTGACACCCAGCGCATAGATATCGGTCCGCTTGTCGGTAGTCTTGGCGTCGCGAGCCTGTTCGGGAGCCATGTACAGCGGCGTCCCCAGGCCGGTGCCGCTTTGCGTCATCGACATGTCTTCATCATCGATGACTTTCGCCAAGCCAAAGTCGGCGACTTTGACGATTCCCTTCTTCGTCAACAGGATGTTGTCCGGTTTGATGTCTCGATGGATCATGTTGAGTTCGTGAGCGACGCGGAGGGCGTCGGCACAACGCAAGATGATATGCACCGCGTCAGCAACGGACAGCTTGCCGAGCTTATCCATCCATTTCTGCATGCTCGCGCCGTCGACGAACTCGATCGCCACGTAATGCTGACCGCTGGCCGAGTCGGCCGCGTACACCTTCACAGCGTTGACGTGATCGAGTTTCGCCATCGACCGCGCTTCGCGGGTGAAGCGTTCCACGAAGCCCGGCTTCTTGGCCATTTCCTTCGAAAGTAGTTTCAAGGCCACAGTGCGATCGAGGCTGATCTGCCGAGCCAGGTACACCGCACCCATGCCCCCTTGGCCCAGCTTCTTTCCGAGTTCGAAATCACCCAAGACCGTCTTCTGCTTCGGTTGTTCGGCCTTGGGCTCCTCGTTGATCACGGTCGCGCCGAGGTCTTCTTTGTCTTTATTAGCAGACACGGCGTCGTCTCCTCGCAATGTTCGGACTCAACAGTCTCTCGACGAATCGTGCTCTTGCGATCATCTTCGCGATGACCCCTCCACGCACGCAATTCTTCCGTTGAGTCGTCGGTTCCTGGTCCCCGTCGCCGACGGCAGGTGTTTATTATGGCCGGACTTGGAAAGTCTGGCAAACTATACGTCGCGCGGCCAGGAATGGCACAGGCGAGCGGGGTGGCGTCAGCCCCCCGGTCCTGCGGCGAATGCACCGGGGGGGGCTGACGCCACCCCGCTCGCCAGAATGTCCCACGGATGGACGTACGAAGTATAGAACTTTGCGTCTCCGAAAAAAAACGGAAGGTTCGAGTGAACTCTCAGGGTTGGTCATTGCCACGGGAAAGTCTCTCCCGTCAGTCGCTCAAACGCCTCGATGTATTTCGCTCGCGTGCGGTCCACGACGTCCGAAGGCAGTTCGGGCGGAGGGCTGTTCTTGTCCCAGCCGGACGTTTCCAACCAATCGCGCACGAACTGTTTGTCAAACGATGGTTGAATCTTTCCGGGCGCATATTGGTTCGCCGGCCAAAATCGCGAACTATCCGGGGTGAGCACTTCGTCGATCAGCCACAACTCGTCGTCGAGGCGACCGAATTCGAACTTCGTGTCGGCGATCAGTATCCCGCGCTGCCGAGCGATCTCTGTGCCGCGGCGGTAGATGTCGAGGCTCAGCTCGCGCAGCCTCCGCGAAGTCTCGTCGCCGACAAGCCGGCACATCTCGTCAAAGGAGATGTTGAGGTCGTGGCCGGTCTCCGCTTTCGTGGCCGGCGTGAAGATCGGTTCCGAAAGCAAATCACTGTCGCGCAGCCCGACAGGCAACTTGATCCCGCACACGCAACCGTTCTGGCGATATTCCTTCCAGGCCGATCCCGACAAGTAGCCGCGCACGACGCACTCGATCGGCACGACTTCGGTCTTACGCACGATCAGACTGCGGCCGGTCAAAGCCTCGCGATCGACGTCGTCGGGCAACGGAAGGTCGTTCAGATTCGTGCTCAGCAAGTGATGCCGTACCGGCAGGTGCTCAAACCAAAACCGACTGAACTGCGTCAGCACGCGGCCTTTGTCTGGGATACCGCTGGGCAGCACCCAGTCGAACGCGCTGATGCGGTCAGACGCGACCATCAACAGCCGGTCGCCGAAGTCATACATGTCGCGCACTTTCCCGCGCTTCGGAGTGAAGCCGGGAAGGGCACTGTTCAAAAACGCAGAACGCATCGCAAACTCCTTTCGTGGCGAAAAAGATAAGGGAAGTTTAGTCGTGAGACCGCTGCTTGAACAACCACCACTGGCTCAATAGACTGGCGCGCTCCTGACTCAATGAACATCTCAGGGAGGCGCTCGCGTCGATCCTTAAGCATGACCGACAGAGCGCCGGCTCGACGGCAACTCGACGGCCATCTGTGGGGCGAGGATTCGCGTGGGTGTCATGAAATTCCTGGTCCATCCGCACAGCCTGATGACGGGATGGCCTGAAGCTCAGAATGCTTACATCACCGGCATCGACGGCCGTGTGTATCCCGCGCGTGTCGAAATCGAAGAGAATGTCGTCGCTTGCCGACGAGTCGTTTCCGACAGCGGCCGATTGAACATCGCGTGGCCGGTTCCGGGCTTCGGTCGACCAGTCCTCACGACCTCCAGCTTGCGCGAGCAGGATCAGTGTTATGTGCTGGCGGTCGAACTGGCTCGCGGCAAGATTTGTCAGGTTCGCAATCAGGTCGCCGCCTGGGAACAGCTCGGCATGCAGATTCCCTCCGAATTTCAGCCGATCAACAAAGAAGCCCACTCGCTGTTCGCGAAATCGACTGCGCTGAAAGACGATGCCTCCGCCGCCAGCGACCTCGCCACGCAAGCGATTGCCAAAGCCTGCGAAGCGGCCGAAGTCCTGACCAAGTCCTACATCGACCAGCGGTTGAGCATTCGTCTGAAGCGGACCACGCAAGTTCCCGTGTCGCTCGGCTGCAATCTGGCCCACGCCACTCCGGACCCAAGCTGGGACGCCTTGTTGTTGAACACCTTCAACGCGGCGGCGATTCCGATCGAGTGGCGTTATGTCGAGCCGCAGGAAGGCAACTACTGTTGGGAGCGCCCCGACACACAAGTTGACTGGTGCTTGCACCACAAGCTGGTGATGCGCGCCGGCCCGTTGCTCGATCTGTCTCCTCGCGGGTTGCCGAAATGGCTGGAGCAGTGGGGACACGACTTCTTCAACCTGCAAAGCTTCCTGTGTGATTTCGTCGAGACCGCCGTGTCGCGGTATCTCGGCAAAATTCGCACGTGGGAAGTCTCCGCGCGCGTCAACACCGGCGGAGCACTCGGTCTGTCGGAAGAAAACTGCCTTACGCTGGTGGCTCGCACGTTGGAGGTCGCGCGGCGTGTGGACGAAGAATCGCAATTCTTGATTCGCATCGAGCAGCCCTGGGGCACGTATCAATCGCGCGGCCAGCATCGCCTTTCGCCCGTGCAGTTCGTCGACGCTCTGTTGCGTTGCAGCGTCGGGCTGGGAGGCGTCAACCTGGAAATCGGGATCGGCTATTGCAACCGCGGCTCCGCCTCACGCGATCTGTTGGATTTTTCCCGGTTGATCGACATGTGGAGCAGCCTGGAGATTCCGCTGCAAGTGACGCTCGCCTTTCCCTCATCGAGCGAGCCCGATCCGCAGTCCAGTGTCGAGATCGACGTCGACAGCAACGGTTGGAAGTCGCCGTGGAGCGAAGAGGCTCAGGCCGAATGGATCGACAAGTACGTGCCGTTGCTCATGGCCAAGCAAGCCGTCACTGGCATCTTCTGGACACACCTGACCGACGCCGCACCGCACGAGTTCCCCAACGCCGGTTTGATCAATCAATCCGGTCAGCCGAAGCAAGCGTTGCGGTCCCTGATGCAGCACGGCCAGAACCACTGGATGTGACCGTTCGCCCAACTTCCCCAACTGTCGACGTCAGTGCTGGATTTGCAAGGCGAGGTATCCCGAAGGCGGCACTACATTTCGATTCGGGAGATGTCGGTGGGGAGTTCCAGTCCGAGTCGATCGAGCAGGCGGGATTGGTGTTCGGACGGGCGACCGAATCCCATTGTTTTTCGCCGCAAACGGTTCCTGCCACCTTTTTCAGATCCCCTGCCACCTTTTTCAGATCCGACATATCGCGGGCCTCGGTCATTGTCGGTGATGGCAAAGACTTGGAAGAGCACGGATAGAGCATCGCAGTCCGTGGTCATCCTGCGATCTTCCCGCCGGTGGACGACTGCTTGACCAAGCTCAAATTCATTTCTCACTCAGTCCAAACGCTCGACGAATCTGTCGGCGGATCGTTTTGGCATCGGCGACGGCAGTTTTCGCCATGTCGCGCGTGGCGGATTCGCCGGGATACCGGAAGACGACCGCGTAGCTCGTGAGCGTTTCGAGCCGCGGACGAACGACTTCCCACAGCGGTTCCAACGGCAACACCAAATCGAGCAGCGCGGAAAGGTCGTGCGTCTTGGGGACGGTGCGACCGGCCTGCACCAGTCGAGCCTTCAGGTACTTCTCAACGCACTGCTGGGCGAAAAAGCAAGCGGCATCAAAGTTGGGTTGTTTCCGCGCGCGATACTCGCGTCGGGCGCTGACGAAATCGGCTTCCGCCTTCTCGATCCATTCACGCACGGCCGGCTTCATGGAGAACCTGACCCTTTTCCAGAATCTCACGAATGAAGCTGTCGCCCATCTTCACGCGCTGCCGAATGTTCGCCGGTGAGCGGACGATGAGGTCCAAAGGGAATCCAGATCGAACGACTTGCCGGATGCGTGCGGCCTGCTCGGCACCAGCACCTTGATGTCGCATGACGACCAGCAAATCCACGTCGGAATCGGCATCTGGTCGGCCATAAGCATACGAACCGAACAGCACGACGCGCTCCGGATGGAAACGCCGCACCACCTCGTCCACGAATGCTCGGATTTTTTGGCGTTCGATCATCGTTTCACCGTCATCGAGTCTGACGCGATCCGAGACTTTCGACAAGCGGTTGTTGCAATTGCGATATCCGACGATCGCGATGCAGCAATTCTTCAAACTGACGATGCGTCTTCAGCGGAAACACGTCCGGCGAAAGCCGCAGATTCGCTGACGCTCTCAATCCAATTCCCTCTCCCCCGCATCGGGAGAGAGAGGATCGGAAAGTGAATCGTGCGCTGTAGTACTAGAGACCCAACCAGGCGTCGGCTCGATCGTCGTCCGATTGTGCGAAGACCTGATCGAGCGTGGCGACGTGGTCGTGCTCCCAGTCGGTCAGACGCACGCCGGCCGCCAGCGTTTCGGCCATCACGCCGTCCGTGTCGTGGTCGCGTCCCAACACGTGGCCCAACTCGTGCATCACGACCGTGAGCAGGTCCATTCGGTGCTGCTCGCCCTGGTTGCCCGCGCGTAAGAATTCGAGGTCATCGCCGGGCGTGGGGTCGACAAACCAGCCCCAGCCGGCGGCGTTGCGATCGAGCCAAATCGTGTTGCCCGCGGCCTGCCCCAGCGTGGCGCCGGACAAGTCGGCGACTTGCACGTTGACGCCCGCCAGCGCGGTCGTGCTGGCCCCCGCCAACTGCCAGCGACGGACGGCTTCGGCGAGCAGCGGCTGCAACTGCGCCTGCGTGATCGCTTCACGCGTGCCTTGCACGGGCAGTGATGCTGCGGTCAAGGGGGGCGGGTCGCTCGTGACTAAGTTGTTAAGGACGTATTCGCCAGTAGAGCTAACCTCGCCTGACAGGCGAATGTAGTAGGTGTCCGTCGCCGGCGCTGTGAAGACAAGCTGCTCGTTGCGGCCGTCCGCCAGCAGTGCGCCGGTGGAAACGACGATTTGCGACGCATCGAGTAGTTCCAGGCCTGGATTGAGGACGTTCTGGATGAATCCAGCGCCGTCCCCGGGCGTGGATGAAGTCACGGTCAATTTCTTCCCGGCATCAAGTGAGACCTTGTAGTAGTCGAAAGTGCCGGTCGACGCGACGATCGCCCCCTGCACATCCTGGCGGCCGGTAAGATCCTGGGCCGTAGTGACGTTCGCGTTGTCGGTGTCGTCAAACACGCCACCGCTGGTGGTGACCAGCGTGTACGCGGTCGACTCGCTGGTCAGCCCCGAGCCAGGCGTGACCTTGACCTTGTAGGTGCCCGTGGAAGTGGCGGAGTATTCCAGCCAGCCGTCGAGCGTGCCTTTGACGCTTGATGTTGCCAGCGGCGTGCCCGTGATTAGATCGACGCCGGGGGCGTAAAGTGCCAGGCCCACCTTGGCCGTACCGACGATGGCCGTGCCGGTCGCGGCTGCTAGCGACACGTAACCCGCGGCACTTACCGCCAGGTCGTAGACATCGGCCGTGTTGGGGCGCGGGTTCGTCGAAGTCACCAGGTCCGCCAGCAGCGTATAAGTACCCTTCTTGCCGGTGTCGGTTCCCACGGTGATCGAGTAACGCCCATTTTGGGTCAGCGCCAAGCTGGTGATGGCGGCGTCGGAGGCGGCGCCGCTAACCGCCGATCCCAGTGTCTGGGTTCCGTTGGGATGGGTCAGCGTCAGGCTCGTCTTGCTGAGCGTCCCGCCGCTCGAGTTGCTGCCTCGGGTCCGGAGCGACAGCACGTCGCCAGCCCGGCCGTCGAAAACGAACACGTCGCTGGCGTCGTACTTGCTCGAAACGGCCGAGCCGGTTTTGTTGAGTGCGCCGGCTACCCCCTTGTTGAGCCCGGTGTTGGAATTGCCGGAGTTGTTGACGGTCCAGGTGGTTGTCACGCCCACGCGGTCCCAACTGCCGCGGAGGTCGGTGTCAATCCCCTCGGTCTCTTTGAGGATGCGGGCGGCCGAACGCTGAATGTTGCCAGCCACGGCGGCGCGACTGAGCACGGTGGCCCCCGGATCGACATCCAGGGTACTGATCGCCAGGGATTGCGGCGCGACGTTGCCGTCAACGCCAGTATCGATCTGGGCGTTGAGCCTGGCGGTCAACTGGTAGCTGCCGGTCGTCGATCCCGTGGCCGCTTGAACAGTGATTGTCAGCGTGCCAGGCGCGGGGATCGCGACGGCCTGATACTGCCGCAGGTTTCCCGAGGTGACGCTGCCTGAGCTGACGACGGTCAATGGCAGGATCCCCACGTCGCTATGCGACAGCGTGACCGTGGCTGTGAGCGAATTGACCGACAGCGCCAAGGTCTGGTTGCCATCGACGGCAAGCGTGAACTGATCAATATCGCCGGCTTCGCCGCCCGTCGATTGAAACGACGCGCTCCTCGTCCCTTGGTGGACGAGGGAGCCCGCGGGAACAGCCGCCGCGATCGTGGCGGTGAAGGGAACTATGTTGATGTCCGCGACGTAATTTGGGCGAAACGCGGCCACGGGATTGCCATCGGTATCCGTCACCGCTCCTTCCGGGAGGTACACCGTCAGGTTCCCCTCGCGTGGGCAGGTTATCGTGTACTCAACCGTGTTGTTGCCGAGAACTACCGCGGTCAGCACGGACCCCGCGCTCAGCACCAGATCGTCGGTTCCCACGGACGAGGCCTTGATCGGTTCGTTGAAATCGACGACGAGCGTACCGGGTGCACTCACGCAAGTCAGCACCGTGCCAGCGGCGGGACTGGTCGCGGCCACCTGTAACCGCAGTGTGTCGTAGAAGAACACGTCGTCAAAGGGCAGCAGATTCGGACCGGCGGGGGTTGGGTCGCTGGTCGTGACGGCCCCGGCGGCGATATGCATCGTTTGCGGCCCCTCCGCCAAAACGGGTGAAAAGACATAGTGGAATGTGACGGTGTCGCTGTCGGTCGCGACAAAAAAATCCGCCGGCAAGCCGTTGACGGTCAGGTCCACGGCCGCAACCGACCCCAGATCATAGGCGTGGGTGAAATCCATGACGAAGTTGGTCGGCGGAACCGATACCACCGCGCCGACGGCTGGACTGCTGGTGAAGCCGTTCACGGCCATCGCCAGGTACTTGCCGTCGGACCCGGCCTGTGAGATGGACTGGATCTCGGTGGCACTCAGAGCCCGATTGTACAGCGAGACCTCGTCGATCAGGCCGGCGAAGTTTTCGCTGACGCCGCCCCACGTCAACACGGCGCCGAGAAGCAAGTCGGCGGCGCTCGAGTCGATGAATCGATTCGGCCCGACGGTTTGTTCCCCGTCCAGAACGCCGTTGAAGTACAGCCGCACCGTGGTGGTATCGTACGTGGCGGCCACGTGAATCCAGTTGCCCGTAACGATCGACGAAGCGCCCGCGAGATCGGCCAGATCGTTGTGAACCGACCCCGACAGCTCGATCCGCAGCTGGTCGCTGTAGTTATGGTCCTTGAAAATGTACGACCAGTCGCCCGTGCCGTCGTCCCATTTGGAGACAATCACCCGCGCGCCGCTGGTGCTGCTGGAATCGATCCAGGCCTCGATGGTGAATCCCGCGGTCGGATTGAGCGCCGCACTGCTGGGGACGCGGACGTAATCGTTCACGCCGTCCAGGCTGAACGCCTGCCCTACTTTGCCGGCCGCATACGTCGCGCCGTTCTGCAGCGTTCCATCGTTGTTTCCAGCCACGTCGACCGCATCGCCTTCACCAGGCCACCAGGCGATCAGTCCGCTCGGGGCAGCGACGGCAGCCAGCATGACCCGGGCTTCCAGGGCTTCGAGCCCCGGTCGGAAGCCGGTTGCCGCTCTGAGGGCTCGTGATCGCTGACGGGCGGGACGCTGCGAC
>CAZPUJ010000603.1:0-4516 GCA_964589725.1 uncultured Planctomycetaceae bacterium | reverse complement strand
GCGTCGCGCGAGACCTGATGGCCTTTGATGTCGGTGCCACTGTCGGGAAGCAAGGCTTTCAGCACTCCGCGCACGGCGAGTTCGTGAGTGCGGTAGGCGATCTTGGCGGTGCTGGCGGAAAAGGTTTCTTCCAGGAATGTGACGCCGACGCCAGTGACTCCGCCGATGGCTTTGAGCGTCGCGGGAGTCCACGGTTTCGATTTGACCATCTCGGCGAACAACGCCAAGCGCACGGAGATGATCTTCTTTTCCGTCGCTAAGCCGGCGACCGATTGCTCGATGAACTCGCGCTGCTCGGAGGACCAGTCTTTGGCATGCGGCGGCAGCGCTTGGTACGCGACGCCGAACGCTCCGAGCACACGCTTCGCGTGCGGCGGGTCGAACAGGTCGGCCATCGCGCTGTTGTCACCTTCGACCAGTCGCACTTCCAACTCTTGCAGGAAGCGGCTGATCGCCAACCAGAAATCGTCACGCACCAGCAGCAGGCATTGCACGTGCTCGCCGTCGCATTGACGCAGAGCGAACGCGAGTTGGGTCCAAGCCTGCTCGCGGTTGGCGTGCAGCCATTGCTCGAACTGGTCGATGACGATCAGGACTTTGCCGCGGCTGGGAACACCGCTCCCTTGCCGCACGGCGCGCAAGGCCGATTCGAGCGTCGTGGACGACTCGGCCGAGAGGTCGCAGAGCTTGGCGATTCGCGTGCGGATGGTTTCTTCGGTGGACATGGCGAGCCGATTGGTCACCGCACGTTTAACCGCAACGCCATCGGCGTGCGCGTCGACGGGTGCCCCATGTTCCACGTCTCCCGCGCCCGCCCCGATGGGGCTGGGGCTAAACGAATCGAGCGGAGCCGAACGCGGAGTTGTGTCGGCCACGCCCGTCGCTTCCAGATAGATCGTCAGTACACGCTCGGACAGTCGCGGCAGCAGGCCGGCTTTCATCAGCGAGGACTTGCCGCAGCCGGAGGGGCCGTACAACACGCCGACCGCGAACGTGTTCTCGGCGTCGGTGGCTTCGATCCGCGTTTTCCAGAAGCGAATGCTCTCCGGTAGACCGTCGCGGTCGCGAGCACCCGGCAGCAGGTCGAGGAAAAAATCCTGGTCGCTGGCATCGAACGAACGGAGGCCCTTGGGGACGATCTTCAACACCGGCTCGTCGGAGAGTGGCGGCGTCGGTGTGGGGGTGATCGCGGGAGTGCCCGGTGTGGCGAGTGCTCCGGGAGTCGGCGACGCTCCGGCGGCGACCGCGACGGAGTGCATGCTTTCGGCATCGGACGCGTCATCGAAAGTCTTGGGCACTCCCGCGATGTACGCGGTCAGGTCTTCGATCAAGTCGGCGGCACACGAGTACCGATCGCTGGCGCGACGCTCCAGCAGCTTCAGGCAAATGCGTTCCAGCTCGCGCGGGATGTTGGGATCGAGTTGCCGAAGCGGCTTCACGTCGCTGTGCCGCACTCGGTCGCGGTACGACGTCCACGCGGCCAGACCGTCGTGCTGGTGCTCCGACTTCGTCGCGAACGGAACGCGGCCGGTCAACAATTCGTGCAGGATCACTCCCAAACTGAACAGGTCCGAGCGGCCGTCGATGCGATGCCCCTCGCCGCTGACTTGCTCGGGACTGGCATATCCCGGCGTGCCGCAGACTTGGCCGGCAGCGTTGTCTTCATCGCGCAACGCCAGCCCGAAGTCCATCAGGAAAACTTGAAAGTCGCCGTTGCGAAGCATCACATTGGCCGGCTTCAAGTCGCGATGCACGATGCCTTGCTCGTGCGCGTACTGCAATGCCCTAGCCAGAATCTGAGTCACTCGCGCGATGTCGCGGTATTTTTTCTCGGTATGAAACCCGCGCACCAGTTTGCTGAGCGGCACGCCGTCAATGAACTGCGACACGATGTACACCGGGAACTCAGCGGTCTCCCCGATGTCGAACACGCGGACAATGTTCTCGTGTTCGAACTTGGCGAGAACTTGCGCTTCGCGGCGGTATTCTTCGAGCTGCGCCGGCTTCCAGTGCTTATCCGGCCGAGGCACTTTGATGGCGACTCGCCGGTGCAACTGCGGATCGTTGGCTTCGAAGACCGTGCCGAACCCTCCCTCACCCAATTTGCCGAGCACGTGATATCGGCCGATCGTCGGCGGTTGTTTGGCGGCGAAGATCACCGTCGGCGCGACTGTGTCGTCTGACAGCTTGGGTAGCACGCCTCCGATTGGCAGGGGCTTCACGTGCTCACCGCGAAAAAGTTCCAGCAGCCGTTCGCGCAACTCCGGAAACCGCGCGGCATAGTCGTCAACCGACGGAAAGTCGCGACATTTCCCACGCAACTCGATCTCGATCGCAATCAACTCCCACGCCGCGTGCAAGCGATCCAATTCGACCGCATCCCGTAATACGTCTTCAATCGACAACCGCTGGCCACTATTCCACGCGGCTTCAAAGCGTTCGCAAAGGTCGTCGATGCGCTGCCGCTGCGCCTGGTTGATTGAGCCGTCCGCGTTCATGAAGTTGACTTTCGAACTGGCAGCTTGGCCGAGCTAAAGTCCGGCCACTTCACGATACAGCTTGACGTGCGCCGCGACCATCGAGTCGACGCCGAACTCACGCCGCATTCGCTCGCGGCCGGCGTCGCCCATCCGCTTGGCTAAGTCGCGGTCGGCCAGGAGCTGGTCGGTGAATTGTTGAAACCCGACACGGTTGCCGACCTTCACCAACCACCAACAATCCGGTTTGTTGGAAAGACCCTCGAAATCGCTCGCCAACCAAAAGACGGCAAACCAACACGGGGACAGGTCCAGTTTCTCGTGTCAGCGTTGTTGTCGAGCAAAACCGCGTTGCCAGAATTCGCAGAAGTTGGTGGGTTGTGCTACGGTCTGAGGCCATGATCCACTCCGACCTGCCGCGACATGATGTGGTTCTGCTGGGCATTGGCCACACGAACGCGCATGTCCTGCGGATGTGGCGAATGCAGCCGCTGCCGGACGCTCGGCTGACGTGCGTGTCGAACTTCCCGGTCGCGACGTACAGCGGCATGTTGCCCGGAGTGCTGGCGAGGCAGTATCCGCCAGAGCGAATGGAGATTGACCTCGTCCGCCTGTGCGCGGCGGCGAATGCTCGACTGATCATCGACGAAGTCACGGGCATCGACGTGGCCGAGAAGCGGCTGCGATTCGGTGATCGAGCGGATATTCCGTTTGATGTGCTGTCGATCGGCATTGGTTCGCAGCCGACGATGAACGGAGTCGGCGCGCTTGACGATTCGGTGCTCGCGATCAAGCCGATGCAGACGTTTGTCGTTCGCTTGGACGAGCGGTTGGCGACCTTGCAACAGCGAGGCGTCGCGTCGCTGCGTATCGCTGTTGTCGGCGCGGGAGCAGGCGGCGTCGAGATCGCGTTTTGTCTGCCGAATCGGCTGCGCGCCGTGCTGCCGCAGGCATCGTTCGAGATCACGCTGATCAACGCCACCGATCGTGTGATTGGCGGCGTCACCGACAAGACGGCCGAGGTCGTGCGGCGAGAACTGTTGTCTCGCGGCGTGCGGCTGATCGTCGGACGACGTGTGACGAACGTGACATCGGGAATGATCACGCTCGACAACGACGAAGAGGTCGCCGCCGATTTGATCCTGTGGGCGACGAGCGCGGTCGGTGCGCCGTTGCTCGGTCAGATCGGATTGCCGACCGACGACAAGGGCTTTTTGCTGATTCGCGATACGCTGCAAACAGTCGGACACGATGCGATCTTCGCGGTCGGAGACACTGGAACGCTGCAACACGGAGCAACACCGAAGGCCGGCGTGTATGCCGTTCGACAGGGAATGGTCTTATGGGAAAACCTCGCACGAGCTTTGCGATCGGAACCGCTGCTGCCGTTCCGGCCGCAGTCGAACTTTTTGAAGCTGTTCAACACGGGTGACGGCCGCGCGATCGGCGAATATCGCGGCTGGACGCTCTCCGGCCGGTGGGTCTGGCGTTGGAAAAACCGCATCGACAGCCAGTTCATGGACAAATATCAAGATTACCGGCCGATGCCGATGCCGCCGGTCGAATCCTCGGAGAAACTTCGGCCGATGCGCTGTGCGGGGTGCGGTGGAAAGATCGGCGGCTCGATCTTGTCGCGCGTGTTGCAACGGCTGGAGATTCCGCGACACGAAAACGTGGAACTCGGCCTCGAGGCTCCCGACGACGCGGCGATCTTGCGACTTCCGGCCGGCAAGGCGGTCAACGTGTCTGTCGACTTCTTCGCCGCGCCGCTCGACGACCCATTCACGGTCGGACGCATCACCGCCTTGCACGCAGCGAGCGACTGTTTCGCGACCGGCGCGAAACCGATCGCCGCGTTGGCGTCGGCGACGATTCCGGTCGGTCGACCTCGGCAGCAAGAGCAATTGTTATACGAACTGCTGGCCGGCGCGCTACACGAACTGCGGGCGATGAACGCCACACTCGTCGGCGGTCACACCATCGAAGGTCCGCAGTTGACGATCGGCTTCACGATGCTCGCCGAACAAGGCGAGCCGCCA
>CAZPUJ010000602.1:0-7815 GCA_964589725.1 uncultured Planctomycetaceae bacterium | reverse complement strand
GAGTGCGTCTAAAATGCCGCATCGACCGGCGGTATCTGGGCGCGATCAGCGGCGACGACACGACGGTAACAATGCTCGACGGCGATGAATGCCCTCCTTGCCCGGTTCCCTCTCCCCCGCCGCGGGGGAGAGGGTTAGGGTGAGGGGGCCGAGCGCTCCACCGACCCATGAACCCCCTCACCCCAGCCCTCTCCCCCGATGCGGGGGAGAGGGCGCGTGGTTGCCGGCGAAGCCCGCGTTTGGAAGAGGGGACTGAACAGAGGGCCTGCGGTGATCAGTGCTGTGATTCATCAGGACACTTCATCATGGCTGACCGTTGTTACTTGGGTGTTGATCTGGGAGCTGAAAGCGGCCGCGTGGTGGCTGGGCTGTTTGATGGGCAGCGCGTGCAACTTGAAGAGCTGCATCGGTTCTCGAACGGGCCAGTGTCGATCGGCGGCACGCTGCGGTGGGACGTGCTGCGGTTGTGGGCGGAGATTCAGAACGGTCTTTCGGCGGCAGCAGCGAGGTTCGGGTCGGCGATTGCCAGCGTCGGCGTCGATACGTGGGGCGTCGATTACGTATTGCTGAGCAAGACGAACGAAATGCTCGGGCAGTCGTACAACTATCGCGATCCGCGAACCAACGGGATGCTCAATCACGCCTTCACGAAGGTGTCGCGCGGCGAGATCTTCGCGACGACCGGCTTGCAGTTCATGGAGATCAACACGCTGTACCAGTTGCTCGCCATGCGGCAGTCGAACCCGCAACTGCTCGACATGGCCGATGCCTTTTTGATGATTCCCGACTTCCTGCACTGGTGCTTGTGTGGCAGCCGCGTGGTCGAGTTCACGAACGCGACGACGACGCAGTGCTTCGACGCGACTCATGGCGCCTGGGCGTTCGACATGTTGCGGAAGCTGGAGATCCCGTCGCATTTCTTTCCGGAAGTCGTGCCGCCGGGGACGAAACTCGGGACAGTGCGAGACGACATCAGCCGCCGTACGAACCTCTCGCGAATTCCCGTCGTCGCGCCGCCGACTCACGACACGGGGGCAGCCGTTGTCGCTGTGCCGACGGAGAAGACCGGCGCGCCGAGTTGGGCTTACATCAGCTCCGGCACGTGGTCACTGATGGGCGTCGAAGTTCAGAAGGCGATCCTCACGCCGCGAGCACTCGAACTGAACGTGACCAACGAAGGCGGCATCGACGGCACATATCGCCTCCTGAAGAACATCATGGGCCTGTGGCTCGTGCAGGAGTGCCGCCACTCGTTCGAGCGGAAAGGCAAGCCGCTGGATTACGCTCAGCTCGCACACATGGCCGGAGCCGCCGCGCCGTTTCAGTCGATCATTAACCCGAACGATCCCCGGTTTCTCGCCCCGGACGACATGCCGACCGCGATTCAATCGTACTGCCGAGAAACCAATCAGCCGGTGCCGACGACCGAAGGCCAACTCATCCGCTGCTGTTTGGAAAGCCTCGCGTTGATGTATCGCGTGGTGATGGGCTGGATGGAAGAATTGACTTGCACGCGGATCGAAGTCATTCACATCGTCGGCGGCGGCACGAGGAACGAACTGCTGAATCAGCTCACCGCCAATGCCTGCGGACGTCCCGTCGTGACCGGCCCTGTCGAAGCGACGGTGCTCGGAAACGTGCTCGTGCAAGCGCGAACATCCGGTGAGATCGGCTCGCTGCCTGAAATCCGTGACGTGGTGCGTCGGTCAAGCGAAATGAAACACTATGCCCCGCAAGACTCATCATCGTGGCAAGCCGCGAATGCACGTTTTGCCGAGTTGCGTTCGCGTCCGACGGTGTGATGCGGCTTGGCGAAAGACGCTTCGACCGCACTTCGTCTGGCCGTTTCGCGACCTTTTGTTACGCTGCTTACGAACATTGAACTGATTTTCGGCGAACACGGGCGATGTCAGCGCCACTGATTGAGATTTCGAACGCTTCTCACCTGTCGAGAGTCTGACGCGCATGCCGAACTACTGGCCCATCTCCAGCGACTATTTCGAAGCGGTGCAGATGCCGGATGTCTGCTGCTCGGACCCGGATCTGAAGTCCGCCGAAGTGGCGACGCTGGATAACGGTTTGCCGAAACCGCCGTGTGCCGGCAACTTCGCCGACGTGTACCAATTCCGCTCGCGCGATGGTCAAAAGCAGTGGGCGGTCAAGTGCTTCACGCGGCCGATGGCTCGCTTGAATGAACGCTATCGCGAAATCAGCCGGCAACTCGAAGCGGCGCGGCTGCCGTTCACCGTCGAGTTCAAATACCTCGAACACGGAATGAAAATTCGGGGCGAGTGGTATCCCGTCGTGAAGATGGACTGGGTCGAAGGTCTGACGCTGCGGCAGTTCGTGACGGAGTATCTGTCGAGGCCGCGGTTTCTGACGGCCTTCTTTCCGCTGTGGTTGAAAATGCTGCCGCTGCTTCGTGAAGCCGGCGTCGCTCACGGAGACCTGCAACACGGCAACGTGATGCTGGTTCCCGGCTCCAGCGAAGGAAAGCTCGCGTTGCGGCTGATCGACTACGACGGGATGTGGGTTCGCTCGCTGGCCGGACAACCTCCAGGTGAGGTTGGGCACCCCTGCTATCAACATCCTCAACGCGCCAAGCAGAATGTGTTCTCCCCAGAGATCGACTTCTTTCCGCACCTCGTCATCGCCTGCGCGCTCCGCTGCCTGAGTCGTCCAGACGGAGCGCGGCTGTGGAAAGCCTATGACAACGGAGACAACCTGCTGTTCCGTCGGTCCGATTTTGAGTCTCCCGCGAAGTCGCCAGTGCTGCATGAATTGTGGGAGACCGGAGACGCCGAATTGCAAGCCTGGGTGGCGCGCTTGGCCGTGGCCTCGCAAGCTCCGCTGGTGGAGACGCCGTACACCGAGCAACTCTGCCTCGACGGCCGCATCCAACCCGTGACGCGCGATGTCGAGCAACGCGCGCGGCAGGTGCTCGGCGTGACCCCAAAAAACGGGAAGTTTCGTCGCTCGTGGATGATCGAGGATGCGGTCGCGAACACGGCGGCCAAGGCTCCGGCTCGGATCGACCGCGATAGAACGATCTCGGACGACACCGATGACGAGGGATGGCTGACGCAGGCCCTCGAAGAGACCGAAGAAAAAGCTCGGAAACGGCGGAAACCGGCGATCGAGGAACCGCCTCAGAGATTCCCGCCGGAGCGAATCCGCGCCTATCTGGCGGCGGGGACTCTGGGACTGGTAGCATTCTCGATTCTGCAAAGTTTCATCGTCGGTTCGCTGGTGCCTTTCACGTTCGTGGCAGGCATTGGCAGCCTGGCTAACCTGGGCACTGGCTTGTGGCTGCGCAGGCGCGATCGCGACGATGCACGTTTCACGCCCAAATACACGCACTCGGTTCAGCAAGCGGGGGCAAGCCTGATGGCCATCGGCTGTGGTTTGCTTTTGCTGGCCAGCAGCTTTGTTTATTGGCTTTCGACAAGACCTCGTGAGCAGTCACTGACGGTTGCACCCATACCGTCGCCAGCCTCGAGCCAAGGTTCGCAAAACGCGTCAACCTCCGGCACAAACGCGGTGACGGACGGACAGATTGCGGGCGATGCGCCGAATGCAGCAACTGAGCCCGCGTGGAATGTGGCGAATGTTCACGAGTCGGCGACTTTCACCGGACACACACGTGAAGTGTTAAGTGTGAGTTTCAGCGCGGACGGGAAATGGCTGGCGTCGGCGAGCTATGACAAGATGGTGAATGTGTGGGACGCGACGAGCGGTCAGGAGACGCTCACGTTGAAAGGGCACACTGGCGCGGTCACGAGCGTGGCGTTTAGCACGGACGGGAAAAGGCTGGCGTCGGCAAGCGATGATAAGACGGTAAAAGTGTGGGACGCCACGAGCGGTCAGGAGACGCTCACGTTGAAAGGGCACACCGGCGCGGTCACGAGCGTGGCGCTTAGCGCGGACGGGAAACGGCTGGCGTCGGCAAGCGATGATAAGACGGTGAAGGTGTGGGATCCCACGAGTGGACAGGAAATGCTCACGTTAATAGGGCACACCGACAGGGTCACGAGCGTGGCGTTTAGCGCGGACGAGAAACGGCTGGCGTCGGCAAGCTGGGATCAGACGGTAAAGGTGTGGGACGTCACGAGCGGTCAGGAGACGCTCACGTTGAAGGGGCACACGAGCGAGGTCAGGAGCGTGACGTTTAGCGCGGACGGGAAACGGCTGGCGTCGGCTAGCGGGGATCAAACGGTGAAGGTGTGGGACGCCACGAGCGGTCACGAGACGCTCACGTTGAAAGGGCACACCGATAGGGTCACGAGCGTCGCGTTTAGCGCGGACGGGAAACGCGTGGCGTCGACAAGCTTCGATCAGACGGTAAAGGTGTGGGATACCACGAGCGGTCAGGAGACGCTCACGTTGAAAGGGCACACCGACTTGGTCACCAGCGTGGCGTTTAGCGCGGATGGGAAACTGCTGGCATCCGCAAGTTGGGATCGGACGGTCAAGGTGTGGGAGCCTGGAGAGGCTTTGCGACCGATCCCGGCACGTAGTCTCTCGGGCGTTTTTTCCGGGGTTGCTGCTGCCGACGTTCAACCGCCAGCCGGAGTTTCCCCGTCCCCGCCCGGAGGTTCCCAGAGAAGCCCCATGCCAGATCCTCTGTCAGTGCTGGGAACACCGGAGTACGCCTGGAAAAAGGATAAAGCTTCCAAGCCCGAAGACATCCCGGCCATTTTTCAAGTAAAGTTCGAAACTTCGAAGGGAGAAATCCTGATCGAGGTCCATCGCGACTGGTCGCCGAATGGGGCCGCTCGGTTTTACGACACGGTGAAGGCCGGTTTCTACAACGATTGCCGGTACTTCCGCGTGATCCCAGGCTTCATGGTGCAATGGGGCATCAACGGCGATCCCAAAGTCCAGGACAAGTGGCGCGACGCCAACATCCAGGACGACAAGCCGACTGGCAAGAACCGCAAGTCCAACAAACGGGGCTTTATCACGTATGGGAAGTCGGGACGACCGAACTCGCGCACGACACAGCTCTTCATCAACTACGGCGACAACAGCCGGCTCGACAAAGATGGCTTCACACCGTTCGGCGAAGTCATTGAGGGCATGGACGTCGTTGACAAAATCAACGCCAAGCACGGCGAACGGCCCAATCAAGGCGCGATTCAGGAACAAGGCAACGCGTACCTCAACAAGCAGTTCCCGGACTTGGACTCCATCAAGAAGGCCACGATTGTGGAAAACTCGAAATGAAGTCGTCATGACAGAAAAATGTGGGACAGGAAAATTGTCCGCGATGGACCATCTTTCTGTCCGCCATTTTTCTGTAAAAAAACGTTTTCGTAGAGGAGAAAGAATGCCGCACATCACTCGACGTCAATTTTGTGGAGTTATTGCTGCCGCCACGTTGGCGGGTTGTTCTCGGGAGAAGCCGACCGAACCACCGTTGCGCATGGGCCCGCCGCTCGAAAAGTCCGCCGCGAACGAACCGAGCTTCGAAGGCATTCCCGAACAATTCCAAGTGAAATTCGAAACCTCGAAGGGAGACTTCGTCGTCGAGGTGCATCGCGACTGGTCGCCGAACGGGGCCGCTCGGTTTTACGAACTGGTGAAAAGCGGCTTCTATGACGACTGCCGTTTCTTTCGCGTGATGCCGGGCTTCATGGCGCAGTGGGGCATCAATGGTGATCCGAAAGTCATGGACGAGTGGCGCGACGCCAACATCCCGGACGACAAGCCGGCCGGTGAGAACCGCAAGTCAAACACACGAGGCTTCATCACCTACGCGAAGAGCGGTGCTCCCAATTCACGCAGCACGCAGCTTTTCATCAACTACGCAGACAACAGCCGGTTGGATGCCGACGGCTTCACGCCGTTCGGCCATGTCGTCGAGGGAGGTATGGAGGTCGTCGACGCGATCAACGCCAAGCACGGCGAAGACCCCGCTCAGAGTCAGATCCAGGTGCAAGGGAACAAATACTTGAACGCGGCATTTCCTGACTTGGACTACATCAAGAAAGCCACAATCTTCGACAAGAATGCCACAATCCTCGACCCGGACGCCGAGAGCAAGTCACCGGACGAATCGAAGACGGACGCTCAGGCGGAGAGCGAGAAGTGAGGTGGTCGCAGGCGTCAGAGGGACGGATTGGCAATCCGTCCTACGCGATGTCGCGAACAGTGCCGCCGTAAAAACGTTGTTCCCCGTTGGTCAGTCGCAGACGCAACGCACCATCGTCGGCGATGCCCAGACACTCGCCCGTCGCAATCTGGCCGCCCGTGTCGAGCGATACAACTCGCCCCGTGAGCACGCAACGATTGCGACAACGCTCGGCCAACGAAGCATCCTCGGCCGCAAGGGTCTTCAAGTCGGCTTCGAGTTGCTGCAGCCAGTCGATCAGCAACGTCGACACGTCGTGTTCTGTGCCGCTGGCGTTGCGCAAGGAGGTTGCCATCGTTTGTAGTTGCGGCGGCGCGGAGGCGAGCGAGTTGTTCACATTCAGACCGACGCCGATCACCAGCCGGCCGCGTGGTTGCGGCGGAACTTCTACGAGAATGCCGCAGACTTTTCGGCCGCTGAGCCACACGTCATTCGGCCACTTCAGCCCGACGGTCACATGCGGCCAACCAGCGACATTGCGAGCCAGCACCTCGCACATCGCGGCTCCCGCGCAGAGCGAGACGCGCGGCCATGTCGCTTCGGGCAGGTTGAGTTTGACCGGGTCGATGATCACCGAGCAGAGCAGCGAATCGCCGTCCGACCACCAGCGATTGGAGCCTCTGCCCCGCCCGGCTGTTTGTCGCTGCGTGATGACGAGCCACGGAGTTTGTTGGTCGTAGTTCCTGCACAATTCGAGTGCGCGGTCATTGGTCGAGGCGATTTGTTCATGCACCTCGATCCCGGTGAGAAAGGTCTCGTCCTTAAGGCGACGGAGGTCGTCGGGGGCCATAGGTCTACTTCACTGCAAACGTTTGAAATCTTCGCGCCACGTAAAGATTTTGCGCCGACACACTAACCCGAAGCGTCAGCGAGGTCGGGCGTTTCACAAAGTTTGGATTGAAAAATCTCTGTAGCTCGGAGCGTCCGCCCTCGCTGACGCTTCGGGTTAGTTTGGTTGCGGCTCCGCCGCCCCAAGCACGTTCGTCGTTCTGGTTCCCTCTCCCCCGCATCAGGGGGAGAGGGTCAGGGTGAGGGGCATGACGTGCCATGATCCATCCACCAGATTGACGCCGTGAGCTACTTCCGAAGCCAGTCGGCGATCCAGAGTTGGCTGGAGCCATCGGCGGATCGTGTGGAAGTCCACATCAATTTGGAACCGTCGGGGCTGAAGACGGGCAGCACGTCGGCGGCTTTGTGGTCGGTGATTTGAGTGACCTGACCGGCCTTCGGCAGATCGCCGCTGAAGTCGAGGTCCAAGGTAAAGAGGTTGAAGTTCGCCGAACGCGGGCCTTGCGAGTAATCGGCTCCGGACCAGACGAGGTATTTGCCAGACGGATGCAAGAAGGGGCACCAATTGACCTGGTCCAGATTTGTGGTCAGTTGCACCTCGCGCTTGCCGTCGACGGAGATGATGAACAGTTGCAGCATATGTTCTTTGTGGCGGTCGCTGCGGAAGATGACCCATTGGCCGTCAGGCGAGAAAAATGGGCCGCCGTCATAGCCGTCGACGTTCGTCAGTTGCCGCACGTTCGAGCCGTCCGCGTTCATGAGGTAGAGGTCGGGATCACCGTCGCGCGAGGACGTGAAGACGATCTGCTTGCCGTCGGGTGAGTAACTTCCCTCCGCGTCGTAGCCGGGCGAGTCGGTGAGCCGTTTCAAGCCGGTGCCGTCGGGGCGGATCG
>CAZPUJ010000601.1:0-8813 GCA_964589725.1 uncultured Planctomycetaceae bacterium | reverse complement strand
CCTTAATCGCGACGACTCGGCCATCCAGCGGGTCTTCCGCTTTCCAAACCGCTCCCATACCTCCTTCGCCGAGCTTCGTAAGCAACCTGAAACGCCCCAGTTGCTGTCGATTCAACAGCGGGTCAACACCTGGCGATGTTTGCGATTGACTTACCTTGGGCCGTGGTGCCCGCGGCGAACTGTCACCGCCACGGCTGGTGGAGATTCGTGAAATCTCCTGCCGCTCATGCTCAATGGATTCCGCCACTTCAGCCGCCGACATGAGGTTTGTGTCCCCGCCGACCAGCGGCTCTTCTGGCTTGGGAGCCGACACGGTCATCGTGCCTTCACCGACGGACGGCCAATCGTGCAATCGCTTTGACACCTCGTCCATCTTGGGACGATCCAGCGGGTCCGCTGCCCGCATGACTTCGCGCAGAGCGGCCTGCTCGGCCGGGACGTCGCTGCCAGTCAGCCAGAACCAAACGTCACCCAATTGCCGCACATCCTCCGTAAAGTCGTCGCGGTTGCTGGGTGGAGTGGTGGCAAAGCAGATTTGGCAACACGGTTGTCTGTCCGGAACAGGTTCGGCAATGTTGACGTGCTCCGGCGTGAGGCTCCCATGAGCCAGGCCGACCCGATGCGCGGCGACAAGGGCCATGGCAATCTGACTCACGATTTCGAGCGCCGACTTCGGGCCAATCGGTAAGCCGGCTGTCAACTCTTCGCGTAACGTGCGTCCAAAGAATTCCGGCAGCACTACAAACGGTGGTTCCGCTGTCGGCTCGTAAGCGAGGACCGGTCGGATGGCTGGGTCATTCACCAGTTGTGTGAGTTTTACGCGACGGTGACAACGCCGCGAATGATCCGGATCGTTCGTCTTGAAGACCTGCACTTCCACCGGCTGAGTCGACTCGATATGCACGGCGCGATACCGAACGGAGTCGCGTGTCGCGGCGATCTGACCCACAAGGCGATACTGGTCAAGCGAGTCTGGCATGTGGGAACAAGGTAAGGTGGAACGCCAGTTTCAACCACGCAGTGTTCGCGGTTCGCGATGTGTCCGCAGCATGGCGATGCCGCGAGCATCCCCAAGTTATCGCATGTCGACCGAGAAGGTCGTGCTGTTCGCAACTGGCAACAGCGGACCAAATCGACTGCGACGCGACTGCTTGGCTCCTCCGGACGGGTAGACCACGATTCCCAAGAACGAATCGACGGTACCCGTGTCTGCCGGCAGGATGAAGTTGCCCTGTCCAAAGAGAGCGACGTAGTCGTTCAGCGGCACATGAATTTCTGCTCCGAATACGAGCCGCTCGCCGGCCGAACGCTGCTTGGGATCGCCGAGCAAGGCTTCAAAAGCCAGGTTCCGCTCTCCGTGACTTTCCGCGATGCCAAGCCAGACCATCGTCTCAGCCTGAGTTTCCCAACGATGGTTGAAGTACACGCTGCCTTGGCTCAGCGGTGACAGCGTCACCGGGACGCCCGCCACAGTGTTGCGGTCGCTGTCGCTCGAGAGGGCGGCCAAGAATCCGACTTCGCTCTGCTCAGTGACTTGCCAACCGACTCGTCCACGAAATTGGAAGAGGTCCGCGCTGTCGTAGTACGTTTGATGCAAGTAATCGACGGCCCCACCCCACACGAGTCCTGAGTTATCTCGCTGAAACACCCCGACCGTCGTGAAGTTTTGAAACCGGCCCTGCGCTTCACCAAAACGCTCGAAGACTTGTACCGCGTTGTCGGTGTAGTTGACGGACGTCCCGACTTGCAGGCCCAGCCCCAACTCTTCGACCAGTGGAACGCCCATGTTCGCAGCAAAGCGTCCGCCGAAGTGAGCGTTGACTCCGTATTCCTGCGGTTGCTTCGATCCTTCCAATCCCAGAAACAACGACATGTTGTCGAACAGACCCACTCCGTATCCGCAGCGGCAGACTGGCTGACATCCAAGGTCGCAGGCAGAATACAGAGGCGAATCTTCATGGACTGGCGATGCCATCTGAGTCATATGGATTTGATCGTTGGCGAGAACACGGGCTGCCGGAAAAACGCACAAGCACGCGGTCAATAGCAGCCCGATCCGGTTCGCACGACACATGTTGGATTCCCTTCCAGATTCATTGGTCGCGAGATGGACGCACTCTCCGACGTTGCATCGCTTATCGTTACTATCGGCAAAATATGCCCAATCGTTGCTGTCAGTCTCGCCGACAGCGGAAGAGAATCTGCCTTCGCTAACTACGACGAAACGCGGAGCCGGAGCACGCCTTTGTGCTGCGATGACATGGATGGCTCCAATTTCCAGGTTTCCAGCAGGAGTTTTCAAACATGAATCGTGGACCGATCCGAAGCTCCGGTGGTGTCTGGATTGTGCTCACACTTTTGGCCGCGTCGGTGACGCCTTTGGTCTTGGGAGCGGACCAGCCGCAGCGCACTCGGCGAGTGCTCTACAACTTCGACGGCGATTCGTGCCTGTCAACAAAGGCGGGCAGCAAAGGACCGGTGCCTGTAACCGTCGACGACGTGAAGCGGCTGATCGAAGAGGTCGCTTATGATGGGAGCCGCGTCGATACGGTGCTGGTCTGCGTCAACGCCCAGGTCATGTACTACCCGACGAAAGTCGGAACGATGCGCGGCACGCTGTCGACGCCCGAGGAGCGAGCGAAATGGCCGGCGTCGGAGAAGCAGCGGTTCGAGAACTTGAAAGCGTTCTTTGAGGCGGGAGTCGATCCGTATGCGATCATACTGGCTGAAGCCAAGCGGCGCGGGCGCGAGGCGTTGCTCACGTTTCGGATGAACGACGATCACGGCGACGATTTTCTACGCACGCAATTTCTGGTCGATCATCCCGACTGGCGGCTGGGGACCGAGAAGTATCGCGGCAAGGGAGCGATGGACTTCGGCCGCGACAAGGTCCGCGACTACACGTTTCGGCTGATCGAGGAAGCTGTCCGGCGCTACGACTGCGACGGCATCGAGCTCGACTTCAATCGCTTTCCAACGTTCTTCAAAGACGGCTCGATGGAAGAACGTGTCGCCAAGATGAACTCGTTGGTCGAGCGAGTTCGCAAGCTGCTGGACGATGTCGGACGCGAGCGTGGTCGCCGACTGCTGCTCGCCGTGCGTGTGCCGTCGAACTACGGCCGCACGCCACCGACGCCGGAGACCGCGCGGCAAATCGGCTGCGACGTGCCGGGTTGGGCGAAAAACGGCTGGGTCGATTTCGTCGCCGTCTCTGAGTTCCTGTTTGAGCGAGGCGACCTGCCGATCGTTTTGTGGAAACAGGCCATCACGACGGTCCCGGTTTATGGAGGCATCGAATGCACGAAGGGCGGCGGGATGAAGAATCTCACGGCCGACGAATACCGCCACGCGGCAACGCAGCTCATCAAGGCCGGAGCCGACGGCGTCTACTTGTTTAACTTCTTCACGTCGCGCGAAGGGGGAGAGGCAGCCTATGATCCTCCATTCGAAGTGCTGCGTGATATGGGACCGCTGAACGTCGGGCTTCGCAAGCAGTTGTTCGTGGACGACTACGTGGTGGGTGAGACGCAACGAGTGACTCGCGAGTTGGGACAGGTCAGCAAGGCCAACGCCGGCAAGCCGATCTTCACCAACGGCTGGTTCTACGGAACCGTCCTACACGACGAAGGCAAGTTCAAACTCTGGTTCCGCAAGCCGGGAACGAACGGCTTCGGCTACGCGGAGTCGCCGGACGGTCTGGTTTTCAAGAAGCAGGCGGACCTGCAAGGGATCAATTTCGCGGGAGACTACACGCTGGCCGTCGAGATCGACTCGGCAGAATCCGATCCGCAGCATCGGTTCAAAGCGGGTTACGACGCGCCGGGAATGGCCGCTGGAATTGCCCATTCGGCCGACGGCATCCGTTGGACGCCGTACCACGACGGCAAGCCCGTCACCAAGCGGGCTGCGGACACTTACAACCAAATCGTTTGGGATCCCGAAGCCAAAACGTATCGGCTCTTCACGCGTACCGACTTCGGCACGGCGGGTGGTTCGACCGAACTGCGAGGGACTCGCAGCATGACCAATCGCGTTCTGAAAACGAATCCCACGAATTGGACGCTGGTCCGTGAGTGGATCTTCGACAAAGAGGGAAAGGATGAAGCAGAGCGCCGGCAAATCTACGCGACGACATGCTGGATCTATCACGGCGTCTATTTCGCTCTGATGTCGGTTTACGAATACCCAGGCGACGTGAGCGAAGGCAAAGTCACCGACACGCACAAACGTCACGAGCGGGACGTGATGAACTTCTACATCGCCACCAGTCGCGACGGCGATTCGTGGGACTTGCATTGGGTCTACGCGGGCCGACCGCTTGTGCCCCGCGGTCCAGACGGTGCCTTTGACAAAGACCTCCTCCTGCCCGCATCCACGATCGTGACTCACGCCGACAAGCATTGGCTCTACTACGCCGGCGCGAATGAGCGGCATGGCAATGAGCAGGTCAAGTTCGACCGCAAACACGCGATCGGCTTGGCGACGCTCCGGCTCGACGGCTTCGTCGGGCTGAGCGCCGGCGAGAACGAGGGGACTGTCGTGACCAAGCCGTTCAAGCTGGAGGGTGACAAGCTAATGATCAACGTCGATGCACACGGCGGCGACGTGTCTGTCGAGGTGCTCAACGAAGCGGGGCAACCACTGGCCGGATTTGCCGGCGAAGAGGTCGTGGCTGCCACCAAACTGGACGAACTCCGTTGGCAACCTCAATGGAAACAACACGCTGACCTGTCGGCCTTGCGAGGTCGAACCGTGCGGCTCAAGTTCCACTTGCGTAATGCCAGCTTGTACTCATTTCAGATTGGTGAGGATGCCGCGTTGTCTGTCGACGTGGGAAGTTTGAAGCGCCTGACGTGGGACGACTCGCTGATGGAGAAGGCCAATGGCATCCGTTTCGAAATCCACCAGCCGCATCGGACGGGCGAACGGAACCTGGTCGGAGACAAACCGTGGGAATCGTGGCAGATCGGCGGAATGTCGAGCCTGCTGCACGAGGAAGGCAAATTTCGGCTGTGGTACGGAGTGAGTCATGGCATTCGGCACGGCGAGGAATATGCCGTGGCTTACGCCGAGTCTCAGGACGGAATTCACTGGACCAAACCAGAGTTGGGCCTGGTCGAGTACGCCGGATCAAAGAAGAACAACTTGGTTGTCGGCTACAGTAGCGTGATCGGCCAGGTGTTTGTCGATCCACACGCCAAGGCTGGCGAGAAGTACAAGATGCTGGCCGCGATCTACCCGCAGAAGGACACCGATCCCAAGCGATATCTCACGCTGCTCATTTCGCCGGACGGGCTGACTTGGTCAACGCCCGAACGCAATGTGGTCCGCGAAGGGGACTTCGCGCTCGACACGCAAAGCCAGGCCTTCTGGGATCGCGATCGAAAATCGTATGTGTTGTTCACGCGCATGGGACCATGGCGTCAGGTCGGGCGTTCCGAGTCGCGCGATCCGTTCGCGTTTCCCGCGCCGGTGAAAGTGATGCAGCCGGATGATCCCGCGAAGGCCGATTACTACCAGGCCGGTGTCACGAAGTACGAAGAAGCAGCGAATGCCTATTTCGGACTCGTGCCGGTTTTCTTTCATCCCGGAGACGCTCAGGGAAACCCGACCGACGGCAATCCGCCGCTGACGGTCACCTACGTCAAAAATCCGATCACCGTCGTCGCGCCCGACACGCTCGACATCCACCTGTTCACGAGCAACGACTCGATTCAATGGCAACGCCGGGGTGATCATGTGCCATTTCTTGGCCTTGGGCCGGATGGTGAATTCGATAGCCGTTCGCTGTATCCGGGCGTCGGCTATGCTGTGGTCGGTTCGGAGATCTGGCTGTACTACTCGGCATACAACTGCACGCACATTGAATCACTCGACGGGAAAGAGCCCTTCAGGAAGTACCTCGGGGCGATTACGCGAGCAAAGTTGCGGCTGGACGGATTCGTCTCTGCGACCGCAGGACATGTAGGCGCCGAGATTGTGACCAAACCGCTGGACTTCACCGGTGACCGTTTGGAGTTGAATGTCGATTGCAGCGCGGGAGGCCATTTGAATGTAGAGCTACAATCGGCGGACGGCCAGCCGCTACCTGGGTACTCGTTGGACGATTGCGATCGGATCTACCACAACAACATTCGCAAGACTGTCACCTGGAAGGGCCTGTCCCGCCTGTCGGCTTTCGCGGGAACGCCGGTTCGACTGCGACTGGTGATGCGAGATTGCAAACTGTACGCCTTTCAGTTCGCAAAGTAGTCACCATCATCAACCGGAAAGCGAGAAGCAATCCATGAAGCGTTATCCCAGTGGCATCATGGCGACCTGTTGTATTCCGTGGGACGCCGAGGGGCGTTTTGCCGAAGCGATCTTTCGCCGCAACGTGCGAACGACCATCGCGCACGGGACGAAGCACTTGTACGTCTTCGGAACCGCCGGTGAAGGCTACGCCGTTACCGACCGGCAGTTCGACCAGATCGTGGCGGCGTTCGCCGACGAAATGCGTCAAGTGAACGCCGAGCCGATGGTCGGGGTGATCAACCTCTCGCACGGAACGATTTGCGAGCGAATCGAACGCTGCCGCGGCATGGGTGTGCGGCAGTTTCAAATCTCATTACCGAGTTGGGGCGCGCTGGCCGAACACGAACTGTTCAACTTCTTCGACGGTGTCTGCGGCCGGTTTCCCGATTGTCAGTTCATTCACTACAACCTGCCGCGGACCAAACGGATGGTGACGGGGAAGGAATACGGAAGGCTCGCGGAAACTCACCCGAATCTGGTCGCGACGAAGAACTGCGGCGATTCGCAGTCGCACCTTCGCAGTCTCATGGAAGATGCGCCGCAATTGCAGCACTTCCTGTCGGAAGCCGGATACATTTACGGTTCGCTGTTCGGCGAATGCGGCATCCTGGCGTCGTTCATCATGAACTGGCCAAAATTGAAAGCCCTGTGGGAAGCCGGTCGCCGCCGCGATGTCGCCGCAATGGTACCGATCCAGCGGGAAGTCGACATCGTCATTCAAACGCTGTTTGAGACGGTCCCGGATGGTCGTATCGACGGCTCGTACGACAAGCTTTTTGAGAAGATGTACGACCCCGAGTTCCCACTGCGCCTGCTGCCGCCGTACGTCGGTTCGAGCGATGACGAGTTTCACGCCTTCGTCCGTCTGCTCCGCGAACGGCTCCCCGAATGGGTGCCCAATCCGCAGCCGACTCGTCGTAGCTGAATTCGCAAGAATTCAGTCCGGTTACCAAACTTGTGCGTCTGAATTCTTGCGAATTCAGCGACAAGGTGCGGTGTCGTGCTACAAACATGTCCAGCCGCCGTCGACCATCAAGTTAAAGCCGGTAACGTACTCGGATGCGTCCGACGCCAAGTAGACCACGGCCCCTTGGATATCATCGTTGCCCAGCATCCGGCCCACGGGCACGCGGCGGCAGTATTGGTCGAGAAACGGCTGAGGTTGGTCGTCGAAGTACCCGCCGGGGCTGATGCAGTTCGCTCGCACGCCTTGTTTGCCGTAGTAGCAAGCCAGGTAGCGAGTGAAGTTGATCATCCCCGCCTTCACGAAGTTATACGTCGGCGGCTGAACCATCGACGTCCCTTCGTAGATCGTCGGATCGTTCGACACGACGCCGTAGATGCTGGAGATGTTGATGATCGACCCGCGCCCCTGCCGCACCATGTCGGGCAGGAACTGCTGGCAGATCAAGAACAGGCCGGAGAAGTCGCCGCCAGCCGCCTTCATCCAAACCTCCGGATTCTGGTCCTCCAAGCGACCGACGTGGCCGTCGCGCGTCAAGGCGCTGTTGACAAGCACATCGAGCTGGCCGAAGCGGTCGATCACATCGCGGTGCAATTGCCGAATCGAATCGGGATCGGACAAGTCGAACTGCATGCCGTGCGCGTCGTGCCCGGCGGCTCGCAGCGAATCGGCGAACTGCCGGTTGGCCTCCAGCGAACGAGACGCCGTGATGACGGTGGCTCCGGCCTCCGCGAGCGCCTGCGAAATGCTGCTGCCAAACAACGGCCCCGCGCCGGCCGTGACCAGCGCGATGCGGCCCTTCAGCGAAAATCGGTCGAGGATGCTCATGGTCGATCACCTGCTTTTTAGAGTCTTCGGTTGTCAATTATGCGCGCCGTGCGCGCAGTTGGTTCCCTCTCTCCCGCCGCGGGGGTTAGGGTGAGGGGGCAGCCCTGTGAACGTGGCATTTTGTTAGGCTTGGCGACAGAGGATTCTAGCTGTGGCGACATGCTTTCCGTTCCCCGAGTAGTGGCGTTGGGGTTTTGGCTTCTTGGGACCGCGCGGGTGTGATTGGTATTTCGTCAAGTTCACATGACTCGCCAACTCTTTCAACAAGTTTGCGAGCGGCTCCGCTTCCAAATTCTGAAACACGCTCCAATGTTTCACCGGAATCGCGATCATCATCCCCTGAGTGACTTGGGAGATCTCCAGCGAGAGGTAAAACCCGGAGACGTTCTGGTCCACAGGCTGCTCACCATGCACTGCGGCCAGGGAGGCCGTGATCGTCGACACGAGATTCCACGCGGTCAGGGCCAAGCAGAAGGCGAACACCGCCGCTTTCGGATAGGCCAGCGTGCGGATCTCACAGCTCAGGTGCTGGGTCAGCTCCTGGAACATCGACTCGATCGTCCAGCGCTGACGATACAGTTCCGCCACCTTCCGCGCGTCCGCCTCGCTCTGCGACAGGTTGGTGAGCAGCCGAATTTCGGTCTCCTTGTCGCGCGTCGGCGTGTCGAGAACCAACGTGATCATCCGCAATCGCAGGGTCTCCCCGCTGTCGGGATCGCGAATCTCG
>CAZPUJ010000600.1:0-3420 GCA_964589725.1 uncultured Planctomycetaceae bacterium | reverse complement strand
TAGAACGAGGTGCGGTCCCAGTCAGGCTGGCCGCGGCGATCGTAGACTGCGTCTTGGCCCAAGATCGCAGCCCCGTTGAGCCCGGATTCCCTCAGGTGTTGGGCCAGCACTTGCTCATATCGCTCGTCGAGCGTCGTGCCTGGCGCCCGCAGCCCCAATGCGAACACCAGACCACGGAACTGCCAGCCGTCGGTGATCGACCGCGCCATGCAACAACCGGTGCCCCCCTCGCCAATGCCGAACAGATGGACGTGAATGTCTAAAAGAGGAGGCGCTGCCTCGGCGCCCGGAACCACGTCTCCAAAACAGCGGCGACGTTGGGGAAGGAATGGCCGACGAAACGGCCCTGCGTCGGCGTCCAGGATCCCAGCCCCAAGCCAGCCAAGCCCGGCGGTGAGCAGGCGGCGGCGGTTGATGCCGACTGCCGAACCTGGTGATGCGTTTGTGTGCATTTCTCTGTGACCTCGCCGTTCCTTCTCCGGTGATTCGTAGGACGGTACATCAGTCCCTGAGAGACCAGACGGCGAAAGTGTCATTTATTTGCGCTTGTTAGGGAGATTGTCTCCGAGATTCTCGTGGCCGATGTAGGTGTCTGACGATCCTCGCGGGCGAGACGGCGCATCGTCCAGGCGATATGCCAGACGCACATTGCGGCGAGGATCGCATATTCCAATGGCGCCCAGGTCGGAGTGAGGGCCATCAGCATCGCCGCAGCCAACCACGCGAGGCCGAAGAGGTAATAGCGGCCCCAGTAATCGCAGCCCATGATGAAAAATGCGAGGCCGGTCAACGCCGCGTGGACGGCGAAGCCGATGTAAACCGTTTCGTAGATGTCGCGCCCGCCCAAACGAAAACCAAGAAACATTGTGGAACTGGCCAGCAGATGCCCGATCCAAATCGACCAGAGCTGCCGATCCGGCAACCAGCCGGCGAGGCGGCTCCACGGATATCGGTGCTGACGGAAGATGCCGAACAACATTACATAGGGAGAAAAGAGCACCAGCCAGATCAGCCACTCCGGCCCTTCAGTTCGACAGAGCAAGAACACCGCTGCAAAGGCGACGAAATAGACAAGCCCCGAGATCACGTAGGCATTGCTGTAGGCGTGAAAGTCGGCCAACAGTCCGGTTTGGCTGACCGTCCGCACGAGACGTTCGACGAGTGTCACCGAGCGCGCTTGAATCGGGCTGTCGTGGAGGAAACTCTGCAGATCCTTAGCCAGGTCGGCCGAGCTGCTGTAACGGTCGTGCGGCTTCTTGCACAGACATTTCAGGCAAATCGTTTCCAGATCGCGCGGAACGCTCGGGCACAGCTGGCGCACCGGCCGCGGCTCGTGATTGCGAACTTGATCCAGCGTCTCGACAAGCGTCGCGCCGAGAAACGGCGGACGTCCGGTCAGCAATTCGTAGAGAATCGCCCCGAGCGCGTGAATGTCGGCAGCGCGCCCGACGTGCTTGCTGTCGCCGGCGGCCTGTTCGGGGGCCATATAGCTGGCGGTGCCGACGATGGCGCCGGTGCGTGTGAGCGAGTTGCCGGCGTCGAGCTTCTTGGCGAGACCGAAGTCGGTGATCTTGGGAATTGCAGATTGCAGATTGGAGATTGCCGATTGAGGAGGCGCATCCTGCTTGACATCTTCTGCAATCTGCAATAGCACGTTGGCTGGCTTCACATCGCGATGGACCACGTTGGCGTCGTGGGCATGCTGGATCGCTTCCGCCAGGACGCGCACCAGCTCGGCGGCCTGCGTCGGCGTCGGCAGCCAGCCCGCGGCCAGCTGCCGCGCCAAGCTGCCGCCATCGACCAGCTCCATCGCGAAGTACGAGCCGATCTCGGTTTTGCCCGCCTGATAAATCTGCACGATGTTCGGATGGTGCAGGCTCGCCAGCAGCTCGGCGTCGCGGCGAAACCGCTCGGCGTCCTCGACGTCGGCGCATCGTTCCTGCAGCATGACCTTGACCGCGACCAGACGATTCAGCCTCGTGTCGCGCGCTTTGTAGACCACGCCCATACCGCCACGACCGAGTTCCTGAAGCAACTCGAAATCGCCGACCTGCCGGCCTTGGGCCCAGTCGCCCCCCAACCGCCACGGCTTCGGCACACGCGCGCGGAAGGCGAAGAACGCCGCGATCTCGTCCGCCAGCTCGGGATACTCGCTCAGAATCGCCTGGGCCGCTGAAGCCTGCCCGTCTTCTTGGGCCTGCAGATAGGCGGCCAAAGCCTCTTCGAAAACAGGGTTGTCCACGCGGGTTGGCGTGTTCGTGGCCATGGGTTACTCGTGGAGAGTCATCAGGCGATTCAGGGTTTTCAAACCACGATAGAGCAGACCGGTGGCGGCGCCCGGAGTGATGCCGAGCTGCGCCGCCGCCTCCACCAATTTCATCTCGTGCAAATGGTGCAGAATAACGATCTCTTGCTGGTTGGCAGGCAATTGCGCCAGCGCCTCGGCCAAATGCTCCATCTCCTCGTTGCGCACCGCTCTTTGGCTGGGGCTCGATTCGTTGGCGACGAGAATCGCGTCGATCCGAAACGACGATTGCTGCAGCGCGACTTCGAGATCGACGTTGTTCTTCTGGGTCGTGGCACTCATGACCAGATCCTTCAGGTGATTCAGCAGAATGCCCCGCAGCCAGGCTTTTCGCGATTCCCGGCACTGATCCCAATTTTCCAGGGCCTTGCGATAAGTGTCCTGCACGACATCATCCGGATCAATGCGCGATCGCAGACGATAATCGAGATGCATGCGCGCGATCAGGTTCAAATAGGGGCGCAACGGCTCCAATTCGGCACCGCGTCGATCGCCTTCGTGGACCATGGAATTCTCCAGTCCTCTTGACGCGATTATCGTCGCTCTTGTGCGCGAGAAAAGGAGATAAGAGAGAAAAGAAGACGCAGCTCGATTGACAGGAATATGTCAATCGGTCAATCAAGCTGCGTCCTCTTTTCTTCCTCCCTGGAAAAGTCCAACCTTCATCTCCCCGCGAACCCTCAGTACCGAACAGTGAAGTCAGCGGCGCGCGGCCTAGGCAGATTCTAGGCCGCGCGGGATGGCTGGTGCAGCAGGCACCAAACGCTTTGCTTGATGTCCCATTCGCAGATAACGCCCCAGAGGCACTCAGCGTCAGCCTCAGTTTCTTGTGCTGGGCACCCATGCCGGCGCGGAGAGGGAATAAAGCAGTCCTTGATGTTACTTTATACCTCTAATCAAGGGAAAGAAGCATGACTGATCGTTCGAGTTCCCTGACACAGCAGATCTCCGAATGGCTGTCGCGATTTGGCACAGCGCTGGATCGGCAGGATTGTGCCGCCGCCGCGGACCTGTTTTGCAACGAGTGCTACTGGCGCGATTTGATCTCCTTCACCTGGAATATCAAGACGCTGGAAGGAAAAGATGAAATCCAAGCCATGTTGGCCGCGACGATT
>CAZPUJ010000599.1:0-16485 GCA_964589725.1 uncultured Planctomycetaceae bacterium | reverse complement strand
TCGCCTTGATCTCTCGCCGAAACCGAGCGACCGCATCCGGCAGCCGCATGAACTGCGACGACAACACCTTGATCGCGACGACCCTTTCCATACTGGTGTGCTCGGCTTTGTAAACCGCGCCCATGCCCCCTTCGCCCAACTTCTCGATGATGCGATACGCGCCCAACATCGAGCCGTTCGCGAATTGAACGGCCGCCAGCTGAACGGTCGCAGCCGAGACCGGGCTGGGACTCGCCGTGGCGTCAATCGGCCCCGAAGCATGCGTCGGCGTTTCGGGAATCGGAGAAACCTCGGCGGTCGAATTCTTCGCGTCAGGTTTTTCTTCAGGCATGGGTTGGTCGCGATACCGCTTGCGGGGAGTGATGAGGCATTCGGCGAGCCGGAGGGCGTCAGCCACCGGACTCATCCGCGTGCCGTTTTGTCCGGGGGCTAACGCCACCCGACTCGCCGATTTGGTTGCGAAAGCCGCGTTCAGATTATGACAAATGACGCGGAAGTCTATTTGATCACTCCATTCCTTGGCCAGCACCGTTGCGTCCGCTGATGGTTGTCATGCTTGCTCGACGACGGTGACGCTGATGGCGAACCTCCTCGACACGAATTGGCTGTTGGGCAATGCAGTCAGACCCATACCACAGTTCGACATCGTACACTCCGGGAGTCATTTTCAGGCCCGATCGAATAGCACTGCAATTCTATTCGTTCTAATCCTCAAACAAGCGACCCCGCCGACCTTGCGTCGGCGGTTTACGGGTTTCTGCACTACGAGGCAGTTGAAGTCGAGTGGAGTTCAAGTAGTGCAAAAACCCACGAGCCACTGAGGCAAGCTCAGTGGGGTCGCGTGTTTGAGGTCTAATGCGATGTTCCGACTACGCCTTCGCCAGGTCACGCAACACCGTGTGGAGAATTCCACCGTTGCGGTAGTACTTGACCTCGACGGGAGTGTCGATGCGGCAGGTGGCGACGAAGTGGATCACGCTGCCGTCGGATTTTTTGGCGGTGACTTCGACGGCTTGACGCGGTTTCAGGTTGTCGTCGAGAGAGATCTCGAAGGTTTCAGTGCCGTCGAGTTCGAGAAACTCGCGGGACTCCCCTTCGCGGAATTGCAGCGGCAGGACGCCCATGCCGACGAGGTTCGAGCGGTGGATACGCTCGAAGGACGTCGCGATGACGGCGCGAATGCCGAGTAGGTACGTTCCTTTCGCGGCCCAGTCACGGGAGCTGCCAGTGCCGTATTCGGCGCCGGCGAGGACGACCAGCGGCGTGTGCATTTGCTTGTACTTCAGCGAAGCGTCGTAAATCGACATGACCTCGCCAGTCGGCAGATATTTCGTGACGCCTCCCTCGGTGCCGGGGGCCAGCAGATTCTTGAGGCGGATGTTGGCGAATGTGCCGCGAGTCATCACGCGGTCGTTGCCACGGCGTGATCCGTAGGAATTGAAGTCGGCAACGCTAACGCCGTTGGCTTGCAGAAACTGGCCGGCCGGGGAGGTCGGCTTGATCGAGCCGGCGGGGCTGATGTGGTCGGTCGTGACCGAGTCGCCGACGCTCACCAAACAGCGAGCACTTGTGATTGGCTTGATTTGCTCAGGCGTGGCCGGTATGCCGACGAAGAACGGCGGCTCTTGAATGTAAGTGCTCTTCTCGACCCACTCGTAGAGGTCGCCGGTGCTGGTGGGGATGGATTGCCACTCGACGGGGCCTTTGGTCGCGTGCGAGTACTCATTGATGAACGTCTCGGGCGACATCGAGCTGGCGATGGTCGCGGCGATCTCAGCACGACTGGGCCAGATGTCCTTCAAGAAGACGTCGCGGCCGGTCTGGTCCTGACCGAGCGGTTCGGTGGTCAGGTCGATGTCAGTCGTGCCGGCGAGCGCATACGCCACGACCAGCGGCGGGCTGGCGAGGTAGTTGGCCTTCACTTGCGAGTTGATGCGTCCTTCGAAGTTGCGGTTGCCGGAGAGCACTGCCGCCGCGACGAGATCCCCTTCGCTAACCGCCTTTGAGACCGCATCGGGCAGCGGGCCGCTGTTGCCGATGCAGGTCGTGCAGCCGTAACCGACTGTATTGAAGCCGAGCGCATCGAGCGATCTATTTAACCCCGATTTTTCGAGGTAGTCGGTGACGACCAGGCTGCCGGGGGCGAGGCTGGTCTTCACCCACGGCTTGCGAGTCAGCCCTTTCGCTATCGCATTGCGAGCCAACAAGCCGGCTCCGATCATCACGGACGGGTTGCTGGTGTTCGTGCAACTGGTGATCGCGGCAATGACGACGGCACCGTCGGTGATCTCGTAGCGCAAGCTGCCAGCTTGCAAGTTCGCAGTGTGCGAGTCTTTGGTGGACGGTTGAGCGGCCGGAAGGGGTTCGAGTTGCAAGCTGGCAGCTTGCACTACGTCGTGGCCGAAAGTCTTTTTCAGATCGGCATGCCATTGCGACTTCATGTCCTTGAGCAGCACTCGGTCTTGCGGACGCTTTGGTCCGGCGAGCGAAGGCTCAACGGTCGCGAGATCCAATTCCAGCTTGCTGCTGAAGCGCGGCTCCGGCGAGGCGGCGGTGCGGAACAGTCCCTGCTCCTTGTAGTACCGCTCGACGAGATCGACCTCGGCGTCAGTGCGGCCGGTGCGACGCAGGTAGTTGAGAGTCTCGGCATCGACGGGGAAGAAGCCCATCGTGGCTCCGTATTCGGGAGCCATGTTTGCCAGCGTCGCGCGATCGGCCAGAGTCATGCTGTCGAGACCGGGGCCGAAGAACTCGACAAACTTTCCGACGACACCGTGCTTCCGCAGCATTTGCGTGACTGTCAGCACGAGGTCCGTCGCGGTGACACCTTCACGCACCTCGCCCTTCAGTTTGAAACCGACCACCTCCGGCGTGAGCATGTAAATCGGTTGGCCAAGCATCACCGCCTCGGCTTCAATACCACCGACGCCCCAGCCGACGACGCCCAAGCCGTTAATCATCGTTGTGTGACTGTCGGTGCCGACCAGCGAATCGGGGAACGCGACGCCATCTTTCGTCAGCACGCCCTTTGCGAGGTATTCCAAATTGACCTGATGCACAATGCCGGTCGCGGGCGGAATCACCTGAAAGTTATTGAACGCCTGCTGTCCCCAGCGAAGGAATTGATAGCGCTCGCGATTGCGCTCGAACTCCAGTTTGACGTTGTCCTGCAAGGACGAGGACGTGCCGAAAAAATCGACCTGCACCGAGTGATCAATCACCAGATCGCACGGCACGAGCGGATTGATCTTCTTGGGATCGCCACCCATGCGGACCATCGCGGCGCGCAGCGCGGCGAGATCGACGACCGCCGGCACGCCGGTAAAGTCTTGCAGCACGACGCGGCCGGGCATGAACG
This sequence comes from uncultured Planctomycetaceae bacterium, assembly GCA_964589725.1. Classification (GTDB taxonomy): domain Bacteria; phylum Planctomycetota; class Planctomycetia; order Planctomycetales; family Planctomycetaceae; genus CAYSHJ01. The sequence goes on along the minus strand of CAZPUJ010000599.1, from coordinate 13,127 downwards.
GCAATTCGACCTCGGCCGGTTTCGGCGCGTTCCATTGCGCCAGCAGTTTCACGTCGTCTTCCGTCACGACGAAATCATCGACGTTTCGCAGCAACGCTTCGAGCAACACACGAATCGAAAACGGCAGCGTGTCGATGTCGCCGAGGCCGCCCAGCTTCCGAAGCTGATAAATCTTCCAATCACCGCTCTTGGTTTTGAGAGTCGCTTCCGCACTAAACGGGTTCGTCGCAGACATTGATATTGAGTCCTTTGGTAGCGCCAGGCGGATTGCCTGTCGTCGAATGGCGGGCAGGCAATCCGCCTGCCGAGAGGTTCAAAGGCGGGATTGTAGTCCCGGCTGGACGACCCGCAAGAACTGCGAATTGCGGAAGAAGACGCTGCACAGCGACGATTTTCACCACGTCCCCGGCGCTGATCCGCGTGATCGCAACTCATCGCGGACGGATTGCAACGCCCGCAGAGCGAATGACGTGGCCACCAGCGGATCGTCTTCACGCACATCGACCGACGGGTTGCTCCACGAACCGTCCTCCCGCTGCCGAGCGATCAGCCGATCGGCGAGCGCACTTGCCCAGCGGCCTTGCTCCAAACGCGGAGCGTCCTGCACGCCGACACGATGCCACGCCGCTGCGAGCGACGCCGCGTAATAAAAATCGAGCGCCGGTTGAAGGTGCTCGCGCGACGCGGGATAGTTTCCCGGATGAACTGGGTTGTCGAAGTGTTCGATCAACCAACGTTGCGCAGCCAGGACGCGCGGGTGCAATCTGTCGCAGCCACACAAGATGATCGCCGCCAAACCGTCCGCGGTGGCCGAGCCATACGAAAGGAATCGCCGCTCACCTTGGCTGTCTGTGCCCGCGAAGCCCGGCTTGTTGCGGACCTCGTCATCCAACAAAAAGTGGAAGCCGCCGTCGTTGAATTTTGCGTCCGATGGCAGTGCGTTCTCGCGAAAGTTCTGGCAGCGCTCGACAAATCTCCTGGCACGCCGCGCGGCGACGGCGAGCGTCTGGCGTTCCGGATCGCTCACGGCCAAACCCGCCAGTGCATAGGCCGTTGCCGAGAGATTCGGTTCGGCCAAGGGCGACAGCGGCTGCCCCTCGTTCGGCTTGGTCGGACGCTCATGGCTGTAGCTCCAGCCGCCGTATCGCGCGTCCTGCGGCGACCAACCGTTTCGTTCGTCGAGTTGCTGCTCGACGAGCAATGTGCGCCACGCAGCGATCTCGTCTGCGTTGCGACCGGGCGAACTGTGACTCAGCGACTGTAGCGCCAATGCGGCCGTGTAGACCGGATACTGGAGCGCGATCCGCACACGCGGTGGTTGTGCTGTCAAGTCGATCCAACTGGTCAGCACACCGAATCCACGTCGGCGGGCCTTAGCAGCTTCAGAGATTTCCGGAAGAGCGGACAGGACAAACGGCGTCAGCGACGTTCCGTCCTTCAGGAGCGCGTACGTTTGGGAACGCCACGTTCCGTCGGCGTCCTGCTGTTTGATGAGATAATTCGTGGCGCGTGCGACAGCGGTCTCAATGCGAGCGAGCGATTCGGCACACGACGGTTCCGCGGCGAAGACTCGCCCGTAGTTGGGCCGCACAACGATGGTCGACAGGGACAGCGCGAGCCAAAAAAACAGGCGGGCAGTTCGAGAAAACACACGGGCTCTCATCGTCCTGCCCTCCGTCTTCCCGGTCGTGCAACTTCCCGATCTAACACTACAGCGCACTTTGTGTGTTCCGGTCCCCTCTCCCCCCGATGCGGGCGGGAGAGGGGACCGGAATGCGAAGGTGCGCAGTCGAATTATTTGCCTTTCACGGGAGCGTTCACATCGGCCACGGGCAGCGGGGCGCGATCGGCCATCATGGTCAGCAATGCGGCGGATGTGCAGAACGTGCGACCGGTGATGCAGTGATGCCCGGACCAACTGCCGTCTTCATTTTGAGTCTTCGAGATCGTCTCGCAGGTTTGGCGATCCCACTTGGTCCACGCTTCGCCCCCCTGAGCGAACATCGTTTCGCTGATGTTCATGTAGCTCAGGAATTCCTCGCCGCCATTGTTGCCGAAGCCGCGTAGAAATCGTTCGTCGCCAATTTGACTGCTGATCTGCTTCGCCGCCTCCACATTGAACTTGTCGGCTTCGGCGACTTCCTGCAATTCTTTTTTGGCGGCGTCCTTCGCTTGGTCATCCGCAACGGGATTTGCGAGTACTTTTTTCGCCTTATCGGCTCGCAGCTTGTTCGAGTTGGCTGCGTCCTGTACGCGGCCAGCGTTGGACGACAGCGAGTACAACGACACGCCCGCATCTCCCTTGCCTCCAGTCGCACTCGTTCCGGTTGCACTGACTGTCTTGGCTGGACGCTTCGAGGGACGACTGACATCGGACGGCTTGGCGGCGCTGACGGGCCCGGATGCTGCCGCGGACGCCGCCAAAGCGGTCGCGTCCGGAGCGAGCTGAGCCACTGATTGATCGAGATCGCGTTTGATCGTTTCCGACTTCACGGCCACTCCATTTTGAAAGGCTCGATTCAACGCCTTCGAGCACAAGCCCTGCGAAAGGACGCTGGCCCAACCCGCGTTCCCGGCGAACGTACCGTCCGCCTGCTGATTCGTTTCAATCTTGCCGATCGTCTTGTTGAGAGCCGCGACCAGACGCTGCTCCGATTTCTGATCCGGCATCTTGCCTTTCAATTCGCTCAGCACGAGGGCCGCCAGGAACGTGTCGACGTAGCGGCCGATTTTGCTCTGAAGCTGAGTGTCCCGCACCGGCGTGACGTACAGCGAAGCGGTGTCAGCCTCTTCGATGTGCTGCTCGATGAATTCAATGGCCTTGGCAAGCTGCTTCGCATACGGCCCGCTCTTCGGAGTGTTCCCAGCCCTCGTGAGAGCCAGCGCCGCGATGCAGGTGTTGCCGACATCGGGAGGATCCTTGACCTTGTCGCCTTCGACGCGTCCACTGCCGCCGGCATCTTTGAGCCGCCAGCCGCCTCCCTGCCCGAATCCCCCATTTTCATGTTGTTGACTGACCAGGTAGGCCAGTCCTTTTTTGGCCGCATCGCTCAGTTCCTTGGGTTTGCCGGGGGGCTGACTCTCCGGAGCTGCCGCCAGTTTCTCAGATTCAGACTTTGGCGGCGGAGTTTCCGCGCCCCAAACTGTTGTCGCCGAACCCATCAGCATCACGCTCAACGCCACCGACCAGAACTTGCGACTAGCCATGACACAGTCTCCTTCAAGAAGTGCGAAGTCCCTGGCGAGCGACCACGATTGGCATTCGCCACGGCTTCGGAATGCACGAGGTTGCCCAGCGTCAGACAACGGACACTTCTCGGAAGTTCCCTGCCGTTACAAATTCGCCAGCGTGTGTGTCGCTTGACCACATCGGCGAAGTTGTTGCAATGCTCCGTGCATCTCTTGCCATTCTTCTCTTTCTTGACGACGCATGTAGGAGACACCCCATGTTCCGATCTCGATTTCGAGGCATCCTCTCCGTTGTGTTGACGGTCTGTGGCGCGTGGACTGCGACACCGGCGCAAGCTCAATCGTCCAGCAAGCTCGCGCTGGCGCATGTCGCTCCCGACGAGTGCATCTTTTTCCTGACCTGGAACGGTTGGACCGAGCCGGACCCGAAGAGCACGAATCGCACAGAACGGCTCTTGGCCGAGGAGTCGCTGAAGGACTTCATCAAGCAGCTCGGAGATGAGATTGACAAAACCATCGACAACGCCGCATCGCGGCAAGGCAACGAGCAAGCGAGTGTCGCCGCACAAGCGATCCCATTGCTGGTGAAGACGGCGCTGACGCATCCCGGAGCGGTTTATCTCACCAGTTTCAACCCGGCTGGCGCTGACCATCCGGCGATCGAAGCGGCAATTGTTCTGGATGCTCAGACGGACGGACCACAAGCCATTGAAGCATTCAAGAAGCTGCTCGCCTTGGCCCCGCAGGAAGGCCCGCAAGCGGCCGTGGAAGAGAAGATTGGCGACGCGACGTTCTTCCGTCCGAAGGAATTCCGCCCCAGCGAGCCGGAGTTTCGCGTGGGCTACCGCGGCTCGCAGCTCATCCTCATGTTTGGCGAAGAGACGCCGAAGTCGTTACTCGCGAAGTTGTCGAAGCCCGGAAAATCTCCCGCGTGGCTGACTCAGATTGCGACGGAGCTAGCCGTCGATCGGCCGTCGATGTTGACGCACTTCAACGCGCAGGCGTTGCTCAAGACGTTGCAACCGGTCATTACCGATCCGATGGCTCCAAAGATTTTGGACCTGCTCGGCGTCAGCAAGCTCAAGCATTGGTCGAGCGTGTCGGGCTTGGATAAGACCGGCATGCAAGTCAACTCGGCCATCGTCACCGACGGCCAGCCGACCGGCCTGTTCGACCTCTGCCCGGACAAACCGCTGACGATCGATGTCTTCAAGAAGATTCCGGCCAACGCGGTCAACGCGACCGTCGCACGATTCGACTTGGCGTACGTGTTTGAAAAAGTCTTGGACGGCATCGGCGAAATCGACTCGAACGCGCGGCAGCAGTTTGAGGCGCAGCAGGCCCAGGTGGAGCAGCAACTGGGATTCTCGATCAAGACCGATGCTCTGGATGCCCTCGGCGACACCTGGACGTTCTATGTCTCCGGCAGCGAAGCCGGCGCGGTGTTCGTTCCGGGAATCGTCATCACCGCGAGCGTCCGCGATCACGCCAAGCTGTCGAACGCGCATGAAATTCTGATCAACATGGTCAAGGCCACCCTCACGCAGTTGGGCCCGACGGCTCCGTTCAGCGTGCAGGAGTTCGCGGCAAAGGGTGAGAAGGGCCATCGAATTCAGATCAACAACTTGCCGCTGCCGATCGCACCGACATGGGTGCTGACAAAAGACCAACTTGTCATCGGCTTGACGCCGCAATTGGTGACCAGCCATCTGGCCGCCGCTGGCAAGACAAGCCTGGCCGATAACGAATCGCTGAAAGCCGCGTTCAAATGGCAACCGAAGCCGGCGTTCGTCAGCTACTCCGACCCTAAACCCAGCCTGCAAGGAATCTATACGTTGGTCAACACGTTCGGCCCGGTGCTGACCGGCCAGTTGGCTCAGCAAGGGATCAACTTCAACCTGCCGCCGCTGCCGCCCTTGTCGGACTTGGAGCAACACTTGGCCCCTTCCGTCACGACCTTCGGCCGCCTGCCAAATGGCTGGCGCACCGAGTCTCACGGCGTGATCCCCGACGTCACGGGAGCCAGTCCCGCGGTGATCGCCATCGGAGCGGCCTTACTCTTGCCCGCTGTGCAACAAGCTCGCGAAGCCGCGCGACGCTCACAGGGCATGAACAACTTGAAGCAGATTGGCCTGGCCATGCACAACTTCCACGACACATATCGAGTGTTTCCGCCAGCCGCTAATGTGGACAAGAAGGACAAAAAACTTTTGAGTTGGCGCGTCCATATTCTGCCCTACGTGGATCAAGCTCCGCTTTATCAGCAGTTTCATCTCGATGAACCGTGGGACAGTGAGCACAACAAAGAGCTCATCAAAAACATGCCGCCGGTCTACATTTCGCCGAATCATGCTGACTTGGCCAAAGAGGGAAAGACCGTGTACCTCGTTCCGACCGGGAAGAGCACCGCCTTTGAAGGGAAAGAAGGATTAGGCATCCGCGAATTTACCGACGGCACAAGCAATACGATCCTGGCCGTTGAAGCTCATCCCGACGCGGCGGTGATTTGGACCAAGCCGGACGATTTGGCGGTCGATTTTAAGAACCCGTTGAAGAGTTTGAAGTCGGCTCGTGTCGGCGGCTTCCATGCACTGCTCTGTGACGGCTCTGTCCGCTTCGTCAGCGACATGATCGACATCGCCGTGCTGAAAGCCCTCTTCACTCGCGCCGGCGGCGAGACCATCAACGACTTTTAACCCTCCAGCGCACGTTCAAGGATTTCCATTCCCCTCTCCCCCGTATTAGCGGAGAGGGAAGCGGAAGCGAATCGTTCGCTGGAGTGTTAGTCGCGTTTCTTCTCTTCGGACTCTTTCTTCTGCCGTTCTTCGCGTTCTTTGCTGGCCTTGACGCTCGCGTCGATGCCGCTGGAAACGCCGAAGCCGGCGAGACGGATGAAGCTCTCGTCGAATTCCAAACGCAGACGAGCCCCTTGATCGGTCGGCTTGAAGTTGACCCGCAATAAGTCGTCATCGCCGGAAAAGGCTTTTCGCTGTATCTCTTCCCACTGGCGGCGAAACTCTTGCTGCGGCCGGCGGTCACCGTACTGGTTCAACTCGTTGCGGCCTCCCTCGCGTGGTCCTGGCGACGGCGGCGTGTTAGATTTCGTGTCGGCTGGCTTGTCACCGCGAGCTTCGGCTTCGGCTTGCTGAGCGGCGATGGCTTGGTCTCTCGCGCGTTCGCCTTCGCGGCGGAGTTCTTCGCCGTTGTGCTGACCGAACTCGATCCAGCGTTTCATGTGCATCGTAAACTGAAACGGAATTCGATCATTGCCGGTCGGACGTTCAGCTGGTCCGGCTTGTACGCGGTCGATGACTTGCTTGAGCTGCGCCATCGCGCTCGGCTGGCCAATCGCGAACCAGACCGCTTGCGAACCAAGACCCAAATACAGTGACGGCTTGCCGCCGTACATCATTTCATCCGAACGACGAATCTCACTGCCGCGCAGTTGATGGAACGTGACGCCGGCGTGCGAGTCGACGTTGAAGTCCAGCGCGGCGAGTTGCGGACGGTCTTTGACTTGCCGCAGGATTTCGGTGACGCCGGACGCCAGTCGCGTTCCGTCGGCGACTTTCGCTCCGCCGATCAACGTGAAGCGGGGCGATTCACTATTTGAATTGTCCGCCAGGAACTGCACGAAGAAGTCGATGTGTCCGACATTCGCGGCTGTTCGCAGCGAATCGAACACGTCTTTGATCGCAGGCGGAACCGGCAGCTTGGGCTTCTTGAGTTTACCTGTCCCGCCCCGCTTTACCTTTCCGGTGGACGTAGCCTTCGGAGCTTCGATCGGCGGCGTGGCCGCGGCTACCTTCGGCTTCTCTCCGCCGACCGCATTCGCCAACTGTACGACCGCTTCTTGTTCGGCCGTCTCGAAGAACTCGACCAGCCGTTTTTGATTCGACACCGGCATCATCCATGACATGGAAAAAGTCAGCGGCACGTCGTCGCGAAGCACATTGGCGAAATAGCTTGGCCGGGTCGCGAGGTCTTGCAGCGATCGTGCGAAAGTGCTGTCGGTCGTCGCCACGACGTCGGCCTCGATGCTCGCGTGTCGGGTTTTGGGGTCAACCGCCAATCCAAACGTCAGTCGTTCACCTTGCAGGATTAGTTGCTCGACGAAGTCGAGGGTGTTGAGTGCGTTGACTCGGCGTAATTGATACCCGGCATCCGGCTCACCGTCGCGCTGCTGCATCGACGTCTCGGTGCTCGCGCGCAGGAAGTCGAGAAAGATGTTTTTCATTCCTTCGGGCACGCTGGTGAGATTGAACTCGAACGCCACGTCGTACCGGGTGGCGAGTCGCTTCGTGTACTCGGCCGGGTCCGGGAATTGGTAGTCGAGTTGCTCGATCTCTTGCGCGAGCCACGCATAATCGCCGGCCAGCCGCACGTGGATCGTGTTCGTGTCCGTGACCAGTTCGAAGTGCGTGTCGTCAATCTTCTTGACGGTGAACGGCCCGCCCGAGGCAGTGCCGATCAGGTCCGACAGATTCTTGACCGGAGCGAACGCCACAGGATACGGCTGCGGGATCAGCCCCGGCCGCAAAAAAATCAACACACCGAACGGTTTGTCTTTATCGAGTCCTTTTAGGTCGTTGAGCTTAGACATCTGCCCACCGACGAAGTCGGAAAGTTCTTCGCGCTTGACGGCCGCGAAGAGGTAATCGACGTTGCTCATCCACCGCTCGACCCCGGCGGCACAAAGCACGGCCAGCGGGATCGCTGCCTGCTGATCAACCGATTTGGCCTCGGTCTTAGCGGAGTCTTTAGTTTGTGCGAACGCGGGAGCAACCTGCAAAAGCATGACGGCACAGAATCCGCACAACGAAATGATTTTCAGGCGGCGAAGAAAATGGTTCGACACGATCACCTCCGATGGCGGAATTCGGATTTCGGATGCGGCGCGATGAAGAATACCTCGCGAGCCGATGTTTGGTTGCGTTGAATTTCGACAGCACGGGTTGATTATCGCTCGATACGAACGGCGGATCATATCGTTCTCGCCGATCGACGGCACGCAGGCCAGCGATGACGAGCGTTGGAGCCGAGGTGTTCCCAACCTTGAGAAGCGCGATCATCGAGGCTGGGAAAAGATGAAAAGGCTGTCATCCAGAGCTTTGACAGTCCATTCGAGCACTCCTAGACTGTCGCCCCCTTGTCCGTCCCTGAGGCAATCCATGGCTGCTCCGCACCAGGATTCCGAGCCTCCTGTCGCCACCGCATCACGGTGGGTCTCGCAGATCACGACCATCTCGCTGGAGATGGCTTTGCCGGCAGGATTCGGTTACTGGCTGGATTTGCGTTGGGGAACGACTCCCTGGCTGATGTTGGTCGGAGCTGGTCTCGGTCTATTCACGGCAGCGATGAGTTTGAAACAGTTAATTCAAAAGGCGTCGCCGCCAGGTACGCCGCGCGACAAACCGATTTCACAATCACCCACTGATTCCGGAACCTCCGAGTGAACTGGTACAACCCGACGCGAATCGCCTGGCAGCGCTGCGGAATGCTCACCGCAAGCACGCTTGCGCTGTGGGTGATCTTGGCGGGACCGGCCTATTGGCTGGCGGACTCACGAGGGTTGGAAGGGCTGACCATTTCGGCGTTGCTCTGCTGGTTGCCGGGTTGCGTGGTGTTTTTCATCGTCGGCCTATTGGGCTTGGGCAACAACCAGTCGATGGCTTTTTTGATGGGCTCCGGACTGCGCATGTTCGCGGTTTTGGTCGGAGCGTTGGCGATCAATCAATGGCGAGCCGACTTCGGAGTTCGTGAATTCCTGAGTTGGCTCATTGTGTTTTATCTGGTGACGCTGGTGGTTGAGACTCTGCTGATTGTGAAGTCAACGGACAGTGTTCCGATGAGTTCATCCGTCTCGTCGCCGAGTCACACCGTACCGAGTTCGAGTCACACCGTACCGAGTTAATGTGTCCTCGTTCCCACGCGCGGTGTGGGAATGCGAAAGCTACGGAGTTCAGCCGCATGGCGGGCCATTCGGACACGTTCCATCACGTTCGCGATAGCATCTTCTTTGAGGTGCCCCGAGGCCTCACGTCGTCGCAGAAATACGACAGCGTGCAGGCTGCTCCTTGGTATGTCACCGAGGCTTTGCATTTGCACCATCCGTCACTGAACAAAGTGAACGAGGCGATGGAAGGCAAGATACTGATTCCTCAACCCTTCGCGGGCGAATCGGCCGAGCATTCTGGATTTCTGCTCACCAAGTTCATGGTGTTGCAGGTCGTCGCGGTGGTTTTGGTCGCGTGGATTGCCATCGGCTTGGCCAAGCGAGTTCAAGGCGGTCGGCCAGTCAGCGGCCGTTGGTGGAATCTTTGGGAATACCTGGCGCTGTATCTCCGTGACAACGTCGTGAGGCCGACCATCGGCACTGGCCATCATGGCCACGACGATCACGGGCATGGGCACGATGGACATGGACATCACGAACAGGCTCACGCGGCGGTCGAGACGGGGCATCCTGCGGACAAGTACTTGCCGTTTGTCTGGAGTTGTTTCTTCTATGTCTTGATCTGTAACTTGCTCGGCGCGTTGCCGTGGCTGGGCTCGCCGACGGGCGAAATCAACGTCACGGGAGTGCTGGCTGTGTGTGCATTCGGCGCAACTGTGTTTTATGGGACGAAAGAATTGGGTGCCGTTCAGTTTTGGAAGGCGCTGTGTCCCAGCATGGACGTGCCCGGCCTGCTGAAGCCGCCGCTCACGATCATGATTTGGTGCATCGAGCTGCTCGGCCTGTTCATCAAGCATGGCGTGTTGGCCGTGCGTCTGTTCGCGAACATCATGGCTGGTCACACGGTCATTGCCGTGTTCTTGGGATTCATCGCAACATTCGAGGTCAACAACATCCTGTTTTATATGGTGACTCCGGCAAGCATCGCGGGCCAAGTCGGCGTCGGGGTGCTGGAGTTGCTTGTGGCGTTCTTGCAGGCGTACATCTTCGCATTCTTGGTAACGCTGTTCATCGGCATGGCTGTGCATCCGCACTAATTTTTAGGTCTTTGTAGGTCAGCCTTTCGAGGCTGACCGAATGGGCATCAACGTCGTTCGTGGTACAAAGAAGTCAGCCTAGAAAGGCTGACCTACAGTAATCGGTTCATTGGCCAACGGGGTTCGCCCCGGCAACTCGTTTGAGAAGGAGAGGACAAAGTGAAGCAATCCATTGTGATTTGTTGTGTGGCGCTGGCAGCCTTGGTGGCGATGACCACTCCGGCATCGGCGGCAGCCGACTCGGGCACCATCATCGGCGGCGCAATCGGCGCGGGTTTGGCGATCTTGGGAGCCGGTTACGGCATCGGTCGGATTGGTTCGGCGGCGGTCGAAAGCATCGCTCGGCAGCCCGAAGTGGCGGCCAACATCCAAACGGCCATGATCATCGCGGCGGCCCTCATCGAAGGGGCCACGTTCTTCGCGCTGATCGTCTGCATCATCCATGGCACGCCGTTCCCGGAAGGGAAGTAGTTTGCGAATGTAGGACGGTCACTCTTGCCCGTCACAGGCAGGCGACGGGCAAGAATGCCCATTCTACTTCACTTTCGTGAGGTGCTTCGATGCGCAAGCTGATTGGTCTGGGACTGTTGGCGATCGGAATGCTCTTGGGCGCCGCTGATTTCGCGACGCCGGTCTTGGCGGCCGATGACGCTCATGCCAAACAAGGTGCGCCGCTCGGCTTCAAAATTGACTTGGCGATTTTCTCGCTGATCACATTTCTGGTCTACCTGTTCGTCCTGAAATGGAAGGCCTGGCAGCCGTTGATTTCATTTCTGGATCAGCGTGAAGCGGGCGTGAAGCAGGCGTTGGCCGACGCGGAGTCCGCGCGAGTCAAGGCCGAGAAGATGCTGGCAGAGCACGCGAAAAAACTCGATAAGGTGCAGGAAGAGGTCAAGGAGATCTTGGCCGAAGCTCGCCGGGATGCCGAGTACACGAAACAGGACATCGTCGCGGTAGCCAACAAAGAAGCTGAGGCGACTCGGAAGCGAGTGGTCGAAGAGATCGAGCATGCTCGCGACGTGGCGATGAAGGAGTTGTTCGATTTCGTCTCGTCCAACGTGATCGGAGCCACCGAAAACGTGCTCGGCCGAGCATTGTCGGACGACGATCAGAAACGCCTCGTGAAAGATGCTCTGTCGCAGATTGGATCGAAGACGTAGTCCCTTTGGGAGCGCGGTGGCTCGACACCGCTTTGGAATTCTGACGCAGCCTTTTTGGATTTGCGTCGCGAGATGAAGTATTGAAGAGCGAGTTTCGTTGCGAAGGCGATCCAAAGATTCGCAAAGATTCCAAAGCGGTGTCGAGCCACCGCACTCCAAAGGTGAGACATGTCCGAGCCGCAGAAAACTCGAGTGGCGAGCGTGATGGAAGATCCCAGCGCGATTCAGATCGCGAAGGTCTATGCCAGCGCGTTTCTCGAAGCGGCCAAGAGCACCATTGGCGTTGAGGCGGCCATCGAAGAGGGGCAGTCGTTTGTCGATGACGTGCTGGCCAAGAATGCTGACTTCGAGAAGCTGCTCGTGTCTCCAATGGTCAACAAGGACGACAAGCTGAGGTTGATTGATCGCGTCGTGGCCGGTCGCGGTAGTGACTTCTTTGCCAACTTGTTGCGAGTGTTGGCTCGGCATGATCGGCTCGAGCTGTTGCCGAATATTTTGCAGGCGGCGCGGATTCAGAATGAGCAGGCGTCGGGTCGTAAGCGAGTCTCGGTCAAGACAGCAAAGCCGCTGTCGGACGAGTCTCGGCGGGCGATCGCGGACCGACTGCGAACCGCGTTGGCATTTGAACCGATTCTTGAAGCGGAGACGGATCCGTCGCTGATCGGCGGCATGGTCATTCGCGTGGACGATACCGTTTATGACAGTTCGCTGCGGACTCGGCTGAAACAGCTCCGAGCCCGTTTGCGCGAGAGGAGCCTCCATGAGATTCAAAGCGGACGAAATCGCTTCAGTCATCCAGAAGGAGATTGAAGACTTTCGCGGCCAGATTGAAACGGCTGAAGTCGGTCGCGTGCTCGCAGTGGGCGACGGCATCGCTCGCTGTTACGGCCTGTCGTCAGCGATGTCTGGCGAAATGGTCGAGTTCCAGAACGGCGTACGCGGACAAGTCTTCAACTTGGAAGAAAATTCCGTCGGCATCATCATCCTCGGCGATTACTTGAAGATCGCCGAAGGGGATGAAGTCCGCACGACCGGTGCGCTGCTGTCGATCCCGGTGGGCGAGGCAATGATCGGCCGCGTGGTCGACCCATTGGGCAACCCGCTGGACGGCAAAGGCCCGATCCTGGCAACCGCCACTCGGCCGCTGGAATATGCGGCTCCGGGCATCGCCGGTCGGCAGCCGGTGAAGCAGCCGTTGCAGACAGGTATCAAGGCGGTCGATTCGATGACGCCTATTGGCCGCGGTCAACGAGAACTGATCATCGGCGACCGCAAGACCGGCAAGACGGCTGTCGCGCTCGACACGATCGTCAATCAAAAGGGCGGCGACGTCATCTGCGTGTACGTCGCGTGCGGACAGCGAGCGTCGAACGTCGCAGCGGTGTACGAGAAGCTCAAAGAAGCCGGTGCGATGGATTACACGATCATCGTCTCCTCGACGAGTTCCGATCCGGCTCCGCTGCAATACATCGCTCCGTATGCCGGATGCGCGATGGCCGAGCATTTCACGTACAACGGCAAGCACACGCTGGTCGTGTACGACGACCTGACTCGGCAGGCTCAGGCGTATCGCCAGTTGTCGCTGCTGGTGCGACGTCCGCCCGGCCGCGAGGCGTACCCCGGAGACGTGTTTTACTGTCACAGCCGATTGCTCGAACGATCGGCCAAACTGAGCAATGAACTCGGCGGCGGTTCGCTGACCGCGTTGCCGATCATCGAAACGCTCGACGGCGAAGTCTCGGCGTACATCCCAACCAACGTGATCTCGATCACCGACGGCCAGAT
>CAZPUJ010000598.1:0-6840 GCA_964589725.1 uncultured Planctomycetaceae bacterium | reverse complement strand
CAGCTTCACCTACCACGCCGTTGATTCGGACGGCGCGTCGAGCAACGTGGCCACCGTGACGATCACCGTCAATGAGATCAATGACGCGCCCGTGGCCACCGACGACACTGCCACGACCAACGAAGACACGCCGGTCAGCGGCGACGTGCTGACCAACGACACCGACATCGACAACACCGACGGGATCTTGGGCAACGAAGACACGCACACCACCGTCCTCGATGCCGGCCCGACGAACGGAGCATTGGTGTTCAACGCCGACGGCACGTGGACCTACACACCGGACGCCGATTTCTTCGGCACCGACAGCTTCACGTACCACGCGGTTGATTCCGACGGCGCACCGAGCAACGTCGCGGCCGTGACGATCACCGTCAACGAGATCAACGACGCGCCCGTGGCCACCGACGATAGCGCTACGACTAACGAAGACACGCCGGTCAGCGGCAACGTCCTGACCAACGACACTGACATCGACAACACGGACGGGATTCTGGGCAACGAAGACACGCACACCGCTGTCCTGGATGCCGGTCCGTCAAGCGGTTCGCTGGTGTTCAACGCCGACGGCACGTGGACCTACACACCGGACGCCGATTTCTTCGGCAGCGACAGCTTCACGTACCACGCGGTTGATTCCGACGGCGCACCGAGCAACGTCGCGGCCGTGACGATCACGGTCAATGAGATCAACGACGCACCGGTTGCGACTGACGACACGGCCACGACCGACGAAGACACGCCTGTCAGCGGCAACGTCCTAACGAATGACACCGACATCGACAACAGCGACGGAATCTTGGGCAACGAAGACACGCACACCGCCGTGCTGGATGCCGGTCCGACGAACGGAGCATTGGTGTTCAACTCCGACGGAAGCTTCACCTACTCGCCGAATGCAAACTTCTTCGGCAGTGACAGTTTCAACTACCACGCGGTCGACAGTGACGTCGCGGCGAGCAACGTGGCGACCGTCACGATCACTGTCACCTCAGTGAATGATATGCCGGTCGCGAATGGCGAAGCCTATGAAATCAACGAGAACAATCCGTTAGAGGTGGCGGCCCCGGGGCTGCTGGTCAACGACTCGGACATCGACGGTGACACGTTGCAACCTGTGATTGTGGTCGCGCCGGCTCACGGAAGCCTGAACATTTCGCCGGATGGCAGCTTCGTCTATCAGCCGGACGGCTTTTACACGGGAACAGACACGTTCAGTTATCAGGCGTCGGATGGGCAGGACGTGTCGAACCCGACGGTCGTCACCATTACGATAATTGCCGTGCGGCCGTCCGAGGTATCTGTCATCCCCGATCCCGGTGATGACGACAACTCGAATGACGACAACCTCCAGCCACCGCCGATGAGCGATGTCAGTGTGGTATCGCTCAGCCCCTGGACCCCAACGAACGGGAACAACGGACATTTACGCAGTCGTTCGATGAATGGCATCGGTGATCAAGCGGAAGATCGCTTCATGCCTTTGGACGTGTCCTTGCTCGCGGCCTCCAGCGCGATTTCGGCGGATCGTAGTGGCTCGCGCTTTTTCGGACCTGGTATGGGGCGTCCGCTGGTTGATGTCGATCTTGTGCCGATTGAGGTTGCGATCATCGAAAGCCCAACCTCGTCCGCCGGCGTGTTCAATCTTGGCAAAGGTTGGTTCTGGGAGCAGTTGGATAGCCAGCGTGAGAAAAACCAGCAGACACTGGATGGGAACGGCCTGGCGGTCGGAACGACGGTCACCGTCGTCTCGGCGTTCTCGGTGGGCTATGTCGTGTGGACGCTGCGAAGCGGTTATCTGCTGACGAGCTTCCTGGCGACATTGCCGGCGTGGCGCGCGTTCGATCCGCTGCCTGTGCTGCAAGCGTTCGCAGCGTCGAATGAGGACGACGACGAAAATCTACCTCAGGAGATGAGCCTGTCCTCGTTTGTGGCTCAACGTTCCAAGGCCGCCGCAACAGACCTCTCGGGATCATTGCCTAACGAATCGCAGCGTGGCGGAACACGCAGGAGCTAAGCATGGTACGCATTTCCACAATTTCTCGATTGGCTTGGGGACTCTCCTCGATCACGATCAGCGTCGTGCTCGCGGCGGGCGTACTGGGGCTGATCCCAGACCGCAACCGAGCGGTGATGGAAGGACGTAGTCGGCTGTGCGAAACGACCGCCATTGCGTTCACGCTGTTGGCCGGAGAGGAGGACTACGACCACATTCGTCTCGGCCTGGAAGCGATCGTGAGCCGCAACCCCGAACTGTTGACGGCGGCGGTCCGACGAACGGATGGTCAGATCATCGCTCGCGCCGGAGATCACGAACACCAATGGCAAAAAGCCCATGCGACAGACCTACCGGGGTCGCACATGTACGTTCCCATTGCGTTCAACGGCGAACCGTGGGGCGTGTTGGAGGTTTGCTTCGAACCATTGTCACCAGGCGGCTGGATGGGAATCTGGTTGTTGTCCGAGGTACGACTGCCGCTCTTTCTGGCCATCTCGGGAGGCATCTGTTACTGGTTTTATCTGCGACGAGCGTTGCATTACCTCGACCCGTCGAAAGTCGTCCCCGCGCGAGTCCGTCAAGCTTTGGACACGCTGACGGAGGGTTTGTTGCTGCTCGACAAGAACGAGCACATCGTGCTCGCCAACAAAGCCTTCACGGAAACGGCCGGCATGCCCGAAGCGAAGTTGCTCGGTCGCAAAGCCTCGTCGTTTATGTGGAAGTCCAACGGAGCCGAGACGCCGACAGATCAACTTCCGTGGCAGAAGGTGCTGCGCGGAGAGGACGGCCACATCGGCAGCATGCTGGCCTTTCAGCAAACCGCGAAAGAAGACCGCACGTTCATCGTCAACTCCGCTCCGATCCTCGATGAGAAGGGACGCTCGCAAGGGGCGCTCACCAGCTTTGGCGACGTCACCCAGATGGAAAAGAAAAAAGTCGAACTGTCGGAGATGCTCAAGCTGCTGCAAACGTCGGCCAACGAGATTCAGCGTCAGAATCATGAGCTGGAACGACTCGCCACTCAAGACCCACTGACGGGTTGCATGAATCGACGTTCGTTCTTCGAAAAGTTCGACGCCGCGTGGCAGTCCGCCGCGCAGAAAGGACAGTCGTTGAGCTGCGTGATGGCGGATATCGACCACTTCAAGTCGGTCAACGACAACTTCGGCCACAGCATGGGGGATGAGGTGTTGAAGAAGGTGGCTCACGCACTGCGAGATGCCGCTCGCGAGGGGGACTTGGTCTGTCGTTTCGGCGGAGAAGAGTTCTGCGTGTTGATGCCGCAGACGGACATCGATGCCGCACGCATCGTGGCCGAGCACTTGCGGCAGACCATCGCCTCAATCCCGTTGACGCAGCTCGCTGTGACCGCCAGTTTCGGAATCTCGTGCCGAGACTTGGGAGCACAGTCGCCTCAAGAACTGTTGGATCAAGCGGACAAGTGTCTGTACGTGGCGAAGCGCCACGGTCGCAATTGCGTCGTCGCGCTGGATCAGGTGCCAGCCGATTTGGTCATCGAGGAAAAGACAACCTCGCCAGCCGCTCCGGTCGTCGAGGCTCCGGTCGAACCGCCGGTGTCGTTCCCTGTCGCGATCGCGTTGCTCTCCGCGCTGGCGTATCGAGACCTGCCAACCGCCGAGCACAGCCGGCGAGTCGCCGATCTGTGTGTCTTGGTGGCCGAGGGATTGATGTCTCCCAGCCAATGTTACCTGTTGGAAATCTCTGCATTGCTACATGACATCGGCAAGATGAACTTGCCCGACGTCATTCTGCACAAGCTCGAACCGCTCAGTCCCGAAGAGCGTACAAGCGTGCGCACGCACCAGGAGTTCGGCGCCGAGCTCGTCCGCGCGTCGATCAAGTCACCGGAACTTTGCACGATCCTGGATAATTACCTGATTCCGTTCGAGAACGGCTACTTGGACCGCAAGACCGACAAACGAATTCGGCTGCCGTTGGGTTCTCGCATTCTGGCGATCGCCAATTCCTTGGATGAGATGACTTCGGATCGAGCCGGCCAAAAGGGCCAAAAGCTGGACGTGGCGTTCGCGGAGCTGCGTCGCCTCGCCGGTTCGCAGTTCGACCCGGAATTGGTCGAGCGGTTCGCCGCCTGCGTCCGTTCGCGGCGACTGGTGAATGCGGACACCGGTGCTGGTACCGTCTCGAAAGAAGCGGCGTTGTCGATCGGCATGCAGATCGAGCGGCTGGTACTGGCGCTCGATCGCCGAGACTTATCGGGTTTGGGAGACTTGGCGGGCCACCTGCACCTGTTGGCGAACCAACAAGGCGCGCGCGACGTCGCCGATCAGGCGGCCGAGCTACACGCGGCCCTGACCTCGGAAGACAGTGACTTGTTGGGCGTGCTGCACGAGGCCGATTCCTTGCTGAAACTTTGCCGCGCGACGCAACGAGCCTATTTCGACGGCATTCAGCCACGAACGCTGCCAACTCTGGCCTGACAGCGGCTGTGACAAAAATGGCGAGCGGGGCGGCGTCAGCCCCCCGGTGCTCACGATGGCCGCTGAAAACCGGGGGGCTGACGCCGCCCCGCTCGCCTGAGAGTCGATTCTTTCACACGCTCCGCATGACGAGCCGTTCCGGCGAAGTCAACACGAATGGCGAAGAGCCGAGAAAGCCGGGACTTCGTTACGGTCAGGGTTTTGTTCACGAATCGCAGGACCGACACAATCCAGCCGTCGTGTGGCCCCGCCGCTCCGATCCCACGAGTTGGTTAAAGCCCACGACGCGTGGGACTCGAAAAGAAGCGATGATACTTTCATCTCCGCACGCACTGTGCGCGCAGGCATTCGGCTGGCATGAGTTCAACGACGGAACGGGTTATGTCGATGGTGACATTTCGCAAGAGTTGGCTGTTGATTCCCTTCGCCGTCGCGTTGGCGGCGCTCGGAGCGGGCGATACGAAGCTCGCTGTTAGCAACGCCGATCTCGAATCCTTCGCGGAGCCGTATCGCACCATTCAAGTCGCCAGCGGCGACACCGGCATCATCCGCGAAGTCCTGGTTCGAGAAGGAGAAGCCGTCGAAGCCAAGCAGCCACTCGTGAAGCTCGATGACGAGTTGGTCAAGGCCACGCTGGAAATCGCGCGGCAGCATCTTTCCGCGAAGGGCGCGCTGCAATCGGCTCAAGCCGAACTGCGACTGCATACCAACCGGCATGAAAAGATCGACGCGCTGCTCCGCACGGGTCACGCTCGCCCCGAGGAACTGGACCGCGCCTTGATGGACAAGGATGTGGCGGAAGCTCGCGTGCTGGCGGTTCAAGAAACGCTCATCGTGCGGCAACGGGAACTTGATCGCATCCAAATCGAACTGGAAAATCGAATCGTCCGCTCGCCCAGAAACGGCGTGGTCATAAAGGTGCATCGCGAAGTGGGCGAATTCGTCGCGCCCACCGATCCGGTGGTCGTCACCGTCGCTCAGTTGGATCCGCTGCTGGCCACTTTTTCGTTACGGCTGAATCAAGCGAGTCAATTTCACGCGGGAGGTTTGGTGCAAGTCCAATTCGCATCGGCCAAAGAACCTGTCGAGGCCGAGGTCGAATTCGTTTCGCCAGTCACGGACGCCAAGAGCGGAACCGTTCGCGTCAAGGTCCGCATTCCGAATCCCGCAGGCGAGTGCCGCAGTGGTGAGCGTTGCACCTTGGTGCTCGCCGGCAGTTCGCCCGCGTCACCGGAAGAGCGGACGCTCGAAAAGCGGACGCCGAAAAAGCTGACGTCCGCCGAACGCATTCGCTGAGGAGCGACATCGTGTCCTCATTGGCGCTCGGCAATTCCGTGCAGATCGCGACGCTCACGCCGTCGCCGAGTCGCCCGCTGAAATCCCGCTTGCCATTCGACGAACTACGGGCCGTCGCATCCACCGCCAGCACATGGACCGAGTGGCTCGATCACGTGTCTCGACTGACGGTCGACGCGATTCCCGCAACGGGACTCTTCACGTGGGAGCCAGCGATCGGGACTCAGCCGGAACGATTGACCGGCCTCACGTTTCCCGCCGACGGGCTAGCCGACGCTGTTCGTCAAACGATGTGCGCGATCGCCAAGGAAGCTCGCTCGACGAAACGCTTCATGATCGGCCCGATTGGATCGACCACGGGTGAGCAACTCGCCGCCATCACGTTGGAGCGAACGGAAACACGAGACACCGTGCTCGTGGTGCTCTTTCCTCGGCAAACCGAACGTCTCTCCGCCGCAGGTGCCTGGTTGTCACTCGTCGCCGCGTACACGGAACTTTGGTCGCTCAGGTGCGCTGCGCGCGGCTTGGCAGCATCGAACAGCTCCGCGCACGATCGACCACGCGAATCGCTTCCGGAACGTCACGACCTCGGAACAGCCGGCCGTGAAATCGGGCTGTGGCTGGGCAGCCAGTGGCGACATCGACGTGCCCGCTGGTTCGTGGCGGCGACGGCCGTGACGTCGGTCGCACTCACGATCAACGTGCCGTACGACGTGAGTTGCGACTGCGAGTTGCAACCCGTCACGCGGCGATTTGTGGCCGCACCGTTCGAAGGTGTGTTGGAGAAAGCACTCGTCGAAGTCGGCGATACGGTTTCGGCGGGCCAGTTGCTGGCGCGCATGGACGGCCGAGAAGTCCGCTGGGAATTGGCTGGCAACGTCGCCGAGTACGAACGTGCGGCCAAAGAACGAGACGCTCATCTCGCCGAGCAAGACTTCGGTGAGACTCAATTGGCGAAGCTGCAAATGGAACGGCTCAGTCTCACAACGAAGTTGCTCGAAGACCGCAACGAACACCTGGAAATACGCAGCCCGATCGATGGCATCGTTGTCAGCGGTGACTTGAAGCGTGCTGAGGGCATCCGCT
>CAZPUJ010000597.1:0-8447 GCA_964589725.1 uncultured Planctomycetaceae bacterium | reverse complement strand
GCACGTCGGATATCGAACTCCGCATCGAGAAGCCCATCGACCAAACCAAGACGCTCGACGTCCGACCGCGGCAAGGGGCGTTTCAAATCGAAGCCGCGCAGATCATCGCTCCCGGCGATCCGTTTCGATCCGTGCTCTACTACCGAGTGGCGAACGAAGGCAAAGGCCACATGCCAATCATCGGTTCCGAGACCGTCGATGACGCCGGAGTGCAACTCCTCGCGGATTGGATTCGCTCGCTGCCGCCGCGATCAGAAGATGTGATCCTCCTCGCGCGGCTGCGCGACCTGGACGAAACCAGCGCCGCCGCGAAGGAACGCGAGGCTGAAGTTTCGCGCATTGAAAAGATCGCGCGCGATCTCGCCGGCAAAGAAGAACGGACCGAGCCGACAGACGCCGAACGCGCGAAAGCTCGCGAGACCGATGCGCAGCAATCCGCCCAACGAGCCGTCGACCGCACGAAGCAACGTCAGGAAACGATCGCGAAGTTGCTGAGCACTCCCAGCCGGGCGTTGATGTTGTCACGTACTCTTGTCGAGCAGCCGTTCTCCGACGCGATGCAACAAGAAGTTCTTGCCGCCGCGTTCCATCATGCGGACGAACAGGTCAAAGACCTCTTCGAACGCTTCCGCCCGTCCGATCAGCGACCCAAGCGGCTCGGCACGCACATTCGCCCGGAAAAACTCTTGGCATTAGCCGGCGACGCCACGCGCGGGCGCGAGGTGTTCTTCCGCACGACGGGTGTGGCCTGCAAAGCATGTCACAAAGTCGCCGGCGAAGGTGGCTCCGTCGGCCCGGAACTGACGCAGATCGGCAAAAAATACGACAAACCCAAACTGCTCGAAAGCTTGCTGGAGCCGTCCAAATTCATCGACCCGAAATTTGTGGCGTACTTGGCTCAAACCGACGACGGAAAGGTCGTAACCGGTCTGATGATTGAACAGACTGCCGAGCACGTGATCTTGCGAAACCCGCAAGGCCAAGACATTCGTCTGATGTCTTCGCAAGTCGAGGTCTTGCTCCCGATGCGGCAATCGCTGATGCCTGAATTGCTGCTCAAGGAACTGACGGCCGAACAAGTGGCCGACCTGTTAGCCTTTTTGGAATCCCTGCGGTGATCACCGGACAAAACTCCGTCTGCGAGGTTGAACCGCTCGCAAACAGACGCTAACTTGTCGCGTTCCGACGCTCGGCCTGAAGTGTCTTTGACTTTGGGTGTGAGATGTTTCAGCAACGAGAAGACGTTGAGAATTCGAGGATTTGTCCCGTGACCACTGACACCGCGATAGCGACGGCTCCGCAGACGAAGAAGCCCCGCACTCCGTCGATCAAGCACCTGAAGTCACCGAACCACAAGAGCTTCGTGCTGACAAAGGAACAGGCCGTTCCAGCCACGAAAAGGTGGTACGTCATCGATGGGGATAAGCAGATCGTCGGCCGCTTGGCCACCAGGATTGCGACAATCCTAATGGGCAAACACCGTGCGGAATACACACCGCATGTCGACAGCGGCGACTACGTGATCGTCGTGAATTGCGAACGTGTCCGTTTCACCGGCCGATCCATGAGCCACCCGACGATTCCGTACTTCACCACGAAGACGAATCAGAAAAGATACGCTTATTACACCGGTTATCCGAGTGGGCATCGCCGGCGTCCTGCCGAAGATCGATTGATCAACAAGCCGGATGACATCCTCATGAAGGCCGTGCAGCGTATGCTGCCCAAGAACAAACTCGGAAAGCACATGCTGGTGAAGTTGAGGTTGTTCGCCGGGCCGAATCATCCGCATCAAGCTCAGCAGCCGGCCGAGTTACCGGATTACCTAAAGTAGGATTGTGCATTCATGGACAATGAAGACAAAGACCTTGAAACAACTCCGACCGAGACCACGTTGGCTTCGGATCTGACGCTTGGGCAGGGTGGCGCTCCGGTGGCAGTCGAGGAAGTGAAGCCTCGTTTGCCGTTGCTGGTGCGTGGCAAGATCGACAAGCATGGCGCGGCGCTGGGCACAGGTCGTCGCAAGACGGCGGTTGCTCGTGTTCGTCTGACGGACGGTTCGGGAAAGGTCAGCATCAACGGCCGCACGCTGGAGGAATACTGCGTCACCTTGCGTGATCGCAATTCGGTACTCGCGCCGCTGAAGGCCACCGAGATGCTCGGCAAGGTCGACATCTGGGCTCGTGTCCAAGGTGGCGGCGGGACCGGTCAGGCCGAGGCCATGATGCTGGGCGTCGCGCGCGCGTTGCAAGCCAAAAATCCTCTGCTGCACGGAGCACTGGCGGATGGCGGTTACCTGACTCGCGACAGCCGCATGGTTGAACGCAAAATGTACGGCCACAAGAAATCGCGTCGCAGCTTCCAGTTCTCGAAGCGTTAATTGTTCGCGACGCCTCGTCGAACCGAATACGATCTCCGCCCCGTCGGATCATTCCCGCGGGGCGATTTTGTTTGTAGTCCCGCCTTTAGGCGGTATCCCCCTGTTTCCAGAACCGCCTGAAGGCGGGACTACGAACTTCGGAGTCTATGATGTTCGGAGAATTGTTGCTGCCCGAGCTGCGCGAGATGCTCGAACAAGGCGACACCGCCGGCCTGCGCGAGTTTCTCGAAGCCCTGCATCCAGCAACTTCGACGGAAGTTTTGGAGAATGTGTCAGCCGAGGATGTCTGGCGCGTGCTCGCCACCGCGCCGTTCGAGCGGCAAGCCGAAGTGTTCGGTTACTTTCAACCCGCGTTTCAGACGAAGCTGGTCGAAAACGTCGAGCGGTCGCATCTCTCGAAGCTCATCGAAACCATGGCCCACGATGACCGCGTCGACCTGCTGGAGCGGATGGACCCCGATCACGTCGAGGCCTTGTTGCCGCTCATGGCTCAGGCGGAACGTAACGACATCCGCCGGCTGCTGTCGTATCCGGATCGCAGCGCCGGCTCGATCATGACGACCGATTACGCGTCGTTGCCGGAGAACATCACCGCTGGTGAAGCGCTCGAACAACTCCGCCGACAGGCACCGGACCGCGAGACGATTTATTACGTCTACATCCTGGACGAGAACCGCAAGCTGGATGGGTTCATCACGCTGCGGCAGTTGATCCTCGCCCGTCCCAGTTCGCCCTTGGCGGACATCATGGAACGGGACGTCTATGCCGTGCGCGTCGACGATGACCAAGAGAAGGTCGCGCAGGAAATGGCCAAATTCGACTTCCTGGCCATGCCCGTCGTGGACAACCAACATCAATTGGTCGGCATCATCACGCACGACGACGTGATCGACGTCTTGCAAGAAGAGGCGACCGAAGACGCGTACCGCGCTGGTGCCGTGTCGCCTCTCGAAGACAGTTACCTCGCCACGCCGTTGATAAAGATTGTCTGGAAGCGCGGCGTGTGGCTGGTTGGGCTGTTGGCGACCGGCTTCTTGTCGGCGACGGCACTCAAGCACTTCCGGCCCAATGCCACCGAGGCGGAATGGGCGGTCGCGTTCCTGCCGCTGGTGCTGGCCAGCGGTGGCAACAGCGGCTCGCAATCCGCGACGCTGGTGATCCGCGCGCTGACGATCGAATCGCTCACGCGAAAGGATTGCATTCGTCTCTTGGGCCGCGAACTGTTGATGGCCACAATGCTCGGCCTGGCGCTGATGATCGAAGCGTTCTTGCTGGCAATGTTGCTGGCACACCCCAGGAAGGCAATGGTCGTCGCGATGACGGTCTTCATGCTGGTCTGGATGGGCTCGATGGCGGGCACACTGCTGCCGCTGGCATTCAAGAAGCTGGGCATGGACCCGGCCATGATGTCCAACCCGCTGATCGCCGCCTTGGTCGATATCACCGGCGGCGTGATCTACTACAGCGTCGCTCGGATGATCTTGGAGTGAAGCACAGCACGCGGTGATTCGTCCCGTTCCTTCTGACAGCATCACCGCCTCGATATCTCAGCGGCGGCGCTTGGTCGCGAACAGTTCCTTCAACGGCAGTTTGAAGCCTGGCAGAACTTCGCCACCGTCGAGGGATTGAGTGGCTTTCAGGCGGCGGCACTCGCCGGGAGTGGTGTAGACTTCGGCGGTGTGCGTATCGGGATCAATGATCCACACCAAACGGGTGCCAGCGGCAAAATACTCGGAGACCTTGAGATTCATTTCGCCACGAGTGTTGCCGCGGCTGAGGACTTCGACGGCCAGATCGGGAAACAGGTTCGGCACCGGCTCGGACGGAAACTCGCCGCTTGGCATCTGGTTCCATGAGATGAACGACACATCGGGAATCCGAACCAATCGTGGCCGAAGTTGCAGCATCCCGGCTTCGCCCAGCACGACGCCCAGCGGATTGCGATCGACGTAGTTTCTGAGAACCTGAATGAGAAGGCATGCGAGAAACGACTCTTTGGCTCCCATGACCTTCTCCACCAGCACGCCATCGATCAGTTCGCAAAGTCGATCTTCCCGAGCCTCGATCCGCACGACATCCTGCACGGTGCCTCTGCCAGGAGCCGGCTTGAGGCGGATGCGTTTGGGACTGATGTCCCCCAAATCACGTAGCAGATCGGCAATTGTCGGTGGTTCGGTAAACATGGCTACTTCTCCAGCAAACCGCGCGAGGCGAACCATTCTTCGCAGCGCTTCGGCCATGTCGAGCAGGCATGCTGGCTGGGACGCAGGCCGAAGCCATGACCGCCGGTCGAATAGACGTGCAGTTCCGCCGGCACGCCGGATTTTTTCAGCCCCAGGAATAGCCGCACGCTCGATTCGCAGGTTACGCCGTCGTTGAAGGCGTGAACGAAGAACATCGGCGGCGTGTGCTTGTCGATCGCGAACTCTGGTTTGAGTTCCCCTTTCTTGTCGACGAAATACGCCGGATACACCAACACCGCGAAGTCCGGCCGGCACGACGTCCTGTCGACTTGGTCGCTCGCGTCGTATTGTCGCTCGGCGTGCTTGATCGCCGCCGCTCCCGCCGCCAGTCCTCCGGCGGAAAAACCCAAGACACCGATGCGCTCGGGATCAACTTCAAACTCGGCGGCCCGGCTGCGTACCAAGCTGACCGCACGCTGAGCATCCTGCGCCGGCGCGAGCCAATTCGGCGAGCGATCTCCCGTCGGACAACGATACTTCAACACGAACGCCGTCACGCCGATCGTGTTCACCCACTCGGCGACCTCGGTTCCTTCTTTATCCCACGCCAGGATGTGGAAACCGCCGCCCGGGCACACGATGACCGATGTGCCGTTTCGTTTCTCTTTCGACGGCAGAAACGCCGACAACGTCGGTCGTCCGATGTTCGTGATCCGAGTTGTTGGCGGATTCTCGTCCGCTTTCGGCGGCTGAATCACTTCTGGTCCGATCTCCTGCGTCTCGCCCGGCGGCTTGCCCGGCCAGACGTCAATGACCTTTGAAGGCTCCGTCGCTGTGATCGAATGAACTGCGGTCCCGAGCAAAAGACCAAACACTGCCAGCGGTCGTGTCATCTTCGTTCGCGTCATATTCGTGGTTTCCTTCGCAGGCTGGTTAATAATGATTTGCGGCGCGCGGTTCATCGTCCATGAAACAACTGATCTTCTGGCTGTTGGTCTTCGTTGGTTTAGCAGTCGACCAAATTCACCGCCACGGGGAGTTTGCCGGACTGGGGATCGGAGTCTTTCTTGTGCCAATTGTTTTCGTGCTGCAATTGATGCTGGGCCGCTGCCTTGGTTTACATCGGCAACTGCCGACCGACCAATCTTCGGACGGCGATGACCAACCTCAGACTCCTCAACAAACCCCGAAGGCGCTGGCTACTGACCGCGATACAGAATCTCGCAAATCTTGCCCAAGTCGCGACCGATGGTCGCAGTCGTGACTCCGTCGCGCAGGTGGGCGTTGTTGACGAACAGAGCGAACGCGAACGATTTGCCGTCGGCGGTCGTGAGGTATCCGGCGAGAGCTTTGCTCGTCAACAGCGGGTGGCCGTTCATGACGTTGTCCCAAAAGAGCGTGCCGGTCTTGGCGTTGACTTTATCTTTCGCCGGGCTGTCCTGATCGACGACTTTGGCCAGCGTACCGTCAACTCCGAGCCGCGGCATCGCTTTACGATACGCTTCGAAATTCGGCCGCGTGGCCATGTATCGCAGAAGTTGCACGGTCGCGCGCGGCGTCACGCAATCGGCACGCGCCCCGCCCGCTCCGCCGCCAAACGAGATCGTGTTCACATCGACGCCGGCCTGTTCGAGAAACTGGTGCTGTCGCTTCAATCCGTCAGCGAGCGTTCGCTCGCCGTGCTTGGCCGCGACCAATAGCGGTAACGTGCTGGCGTGCAAGTTGTGGCTGACTTTCAGAATTAGCCGAGCGTTTTCGGAGAATGGCGGAGAAACCAGCTTCGCGACGGCCGGCAGCTTGAGCGTCTCGTCGCGAGCCGGCAACTTGCCGCTCGATTGCTCCGTCAGCGCCGATGCATCCACGACGACGCCCGCGCTCCGCAATGCTTCGATCAGCAACGTCCGGGCGAACGAGGCGGCATCGGAAACCTCGTACACGCGAATGACCGGTTTGTGTCCGGCAGGAATTTTCCCATGCACGTTGATCCGGCCGGCCCCGTAATCGCGAATCCCGGTTGCCGGCGAGCCGCCCTTCGCAACGGTCTCAACATGTGTCTCGACGCGAATCGCCGCGGTTTGCGGACGCCAGGTGACCTTCGCCGCTTGACCGACCTCGGACGGTTCGATCGTGAAGTCGATCACGTTGTCGTTGACCAGGATCGGAACCAGATTGCTGGGACCGCTGCCGGTTCCTTCGGACTTGTCGAACAGTCGATCATCGACGAGCACATCGCCGCGCACGCGCTTGATGCCTGCGGCGGCGACTTGCTTCGCGAGATGGTTCAGTCCCGCCAGTGGGTCTTGTGGCGTGAGTTGCGTTTCCGACCCGCCGCTCGCGTAGGTGTGGTCCGAGTCCGTAAACAAAATCTCGCCCGACTCAGTCGTTCGCCCGCCGAGGCTGAGGTCGCCAGCCGCGATCAAGATCAAATCGCCGGCGAGTTCTCCTTTGTCGTCCACCTCGCCGCGGCGCACGATCGGCGTCTCGAAGCGATAGTCGGCACCGAGGTTTTCGAGAGCGCTGGCGACCGAAAAGCACTTCGTTACCGACGCCGGAGCGAATAGCTTGTCGGCGTTCAGTTCGTGGGCCACGCCTCCGGATGCCACATCGACGACTAGGAACCCCCAATGTGCGTGCTTGAAACGGGGTTGATTCATGACGTCGAGCACCGCCGTCGGCAGTGGCTTGTCCTCGGCTCGAATCACGCTGATCCCGCAAATGCTGACCGACGCGGCGAGGCAAAGGATCACTACAAGCGGTTTCACAACCGACACACTAGCCCGACGCGCAAGCGAGGGAATCGAAATCACCAGCAGTCTCATTCCCTCGCTTGCGCGTCGGGCTAGTTTTGAAGCGGCTTCTTGTCGAAATCTAAAATTTGCACCTTGCACTTTGCACTTTGCGATTTGCAGTTCGAGATTTGAACTCTGAGACTGATCATTGGTCATGGTGTCGCCTTTTCCAATTGCGTCAGCAGCCGATCCAGGAACGGACACTGATCAGGATGCAGAATCTGCCGCGCGAGTTCAATCGCGACGAACTCGGCGCGATCGACTTCCCACGAGGCACACGTCGGCTGAGTGTCGTCGGCAGCCCGTCCGGAGAAAGCGTGAACTCGCTTACGGCTCTTGGTGTAGTCGATGTGACCGAGCGGCACGAGTTCATGGACGGTGACGCCGGTCTCCTCCCAAGTTTCTCGGCGCGCGGCTTGTTCGAGTTCCTCGCCTTCGTCGAGCTCGCCCTTGGGAATACTCCAGGGCTTGTCGCGGTTGTAGTGACCCGACGGATGCACCAACAGGACGAGTGGCCCGTCATTGGACAGTCGGTACAGGAGCGTCCCAGCGGCATGTTTCATGGGATTAGCCTCGCGCCGGCCACAAGGGCCGGGACTACCGCGATTCTGTTTCGAAGGATCTTGATTCGACGCCCACGAGCTTTCGCAATCGGTTCGACAGCGTCACAAGTGTCGCGACGTCGAGTTTCTCCGCGCGCACGTCGGAACGAAGGCCGAGTTCGGTCAGCGTGGCGTCGATCACGTTGCGGTCGAGGCGGTCTCCGTAAAAAGAATGCAATGCTCCGCGCAGGACTTTACGGCGTTGCGTGAAGACATCGCGCAAGAATTCGTGGAAGAAGGCGCGATCGTCAATCAAGGCTCGACGCTCTGCGGCGGGCGAGATGCGGAGAATCGCCGACTCGACTTGCGGTCTCGGCCAGAAGACCTGTGGGTTGAGCTTCTTGATCAGCTCCACACAGCACTGCGACTGCAACCAAGCCGACAAGGCTCCGAAGTTGCCGCCGTGCTGTGGCTTGGCCGTCATCCGCAGGGCCAACTCAAGCTGGATTGTCACGACCATCCCGACCCACGGCAGTTCGCTGGCGACCAAGTT
>CAZPUJ010000596.1:0-2529 GCA_964589725.1 uncultured Planctomycetaceae bacterium | reverse complement strand
ACCGAATTTGTGGCTTCGATTAAACCGCCCGCAGAATCCGTTGTAAAATAAACATGACTTCCATCGCCATCTACACTGGATGGAACTATTGTACTTCCCATTGTGGGCGGTGTTGCGGTTATTTGTGATCCAAAACTGGTATCCATTTGTGTAATCTGTGTAGCAAGCCATCCTGTGCCTGGATCGTATGCTTCACTGCCAACGTAAAGAAAAGTGCCATCATTATAAATTGCTACAGTTTGTCGTCTGCTAGTAGGTCCAGGCGACCATAGTTGCGTGCTTCCAACCTCCAACATCGTTGTGGTATTGGTTTTAATAACCCTGCCAGCATTAGCAACAGTTAAGGGTAAATTTGCATGGGTGGTAAAAGCAAATCCACCTAAAACAGTGCAACCAAATGCATTATTTTTACTTAAAGTTGCAATAGCGGTTTGAGCAAAAGGCGATATAGCAGTTTTGACTACTCTGCCAGCTGCACTTGGCGGTGCAGCCCCTGTGTAGAAATGAGTGCCGTCTGTCACCAAATCTAAACACTTATCATTACCAGCAGTATATGTTACGTTAGCTCCACGAATTAAAGGCATTTTTCTCCTTATGAATAAGTATCATATTTACCAGATACCGTTATAACTGTGTCCATAATAAGCGTATAAGAAGTTCCTACACCACCTGTTGTAACTTTCCATGTCTTGCCATCAAAATCATTAACCCACAAATTACCATCAGGCCCACTACAAATATTTAAAGTATCATTTAAGTTAGACCCTGTTAAAGTATATAGCGTCACAGCACCAGCAGTTGTGACCTTTATTACATTGTCTGTTGCGCCAGTAGCCCATAAATTGCCATCAGTGTGACTACAAATACCTCGCGGGAATGAACCTGTGGCATAGGCTGTTGGGACGCCACCAGTTGTCACTTTATATACATTACCATCGCCATTAGCAACCCATAAATTACCATCAGGACCACTACAAATCCCGTTAGGAGTTCCGCCTATTGCATATGAGGTTGGGACACCACCAGTTGTGAGCTTCCATACAAAGCCAGTGGAATCAGTAATCCATAAATTACTATCAGGACCACTACAAATATCAGTTATAGTAGCCCCAGGCAATTGAACGTAAAAATATGGAAATCCACCAGCTGTGTCTGTTTTCCAAACATAATCTGAAATTCCTTCACATATCCACATCCTGCCATCTGAACCATTTGATGCTGTGTAAGGATTTAAAAAAGGTATAAGATTATATGCAGTATAAACACCAGCGGTTGTTACTTTAATTGCGTGATTACGATAATCGGCAACCCACAAATCAAGACCATCGGTAGCAATTCCTTGAGGCGATGCAGAAGGTGTTGCAAAAATAAAATATGAGGTTCCGACTCCACCTGTTGTTACCTTCCACACTCTACTGCCAATATCCGATAACCACAAATTACCATCAGGACCACTACAAATGTCTGAAAACGTAAATCCACCTGTAATTGCATATGAGGTTGGAACACCAGCAGTTGTGACTTTCCATGCTTTGCCATTAAAATCCGCTATCCACAAGTTACCATCAGGGCCACCAACAATGCCTACTGGGTCCGCAAGAGCGCCTAATGAAAATGCGGTTGGTACACCAGCGGTTGTGACTTGCCACACTTGACCACTGGCGGCATCATCACAAAGCCATAAATTGCCATCGGACCCAGCCGCAATTCCTCTTGGTGTCCCGCCAGTTAATGCGAATGATGTTCCAACACCACCTGTTGTTATTTGCCAAACAAAACCAAATGCATCAGCAGCCCACAAATTACCATCAGGGCCATCACAGATTGATGTAAATGCGCCACCTATAAAGTATTGAGTTACCACACCGACTGTTGTAACGCTATAAACATTGCCATCAAAAGCACATATCCACACATTGCCATCGCTATTACTAAAACAAATATCTTGGAGGAAGCCGCCAAGAGATACAACAAAAGGAGTTGCTACACCTGCTAGAGTTACTCTCCAGACATATCCTTGATAATCCATAACCCACATATTAGTATCATTAGGGCTATAACAAACGCTAAGTGGGCTTGGTGTAATTGGGGAATGATCTGTGAATACTGGTGCTGTGGTGGTTTTCCAAATTCTGTTGTAATAAAAATCAGTAACGTGCATATTGCCATCGGAGCCAAGTGTTATATCTCCTAAATTACTTGTGCCTGGGCCTGGTCCCAAGCCAAATGTTGTATCATTTGGAGTGGTATACCAACTAATTGCGCCTGCGGTTGTTATCTTCCATAATCTTTGTTCAAAACCATCACAAGCCCATAAATTACCATCTGGAGCGCTCATAATGCCATGTGGGTGAGCTATGCAAATGTGAAAACCAGTGAAGTTATAAATCATGAACTTAAAAAACTGTGGAACCGAGTCCACTAACACGCTTGCGAAATATTGCTGTGCAACGTTACTATTGGCTGCTCTCGTCCATTCAACACGCAATAATTCAGCGTTATTTATATCGGCATCATCATAAGTTACAC
>CAZPUJ010000595.1:0-2548 GCA_964589725.1 uncultured Planctomycetaceae bacterium | reverse complement strand
TGAATCTACGGAACCTGTAGCTCAGGCCCTTGTGGCCTGGGTGATGAGATTTCTGCTTGTTTTCCGACGAATTCCAATCAAACCGGCCACAAGGGCCGCGGCTACAGATTGCCCAACACAACGAATTGGCCAGCCGTGCCTGCAAGGGCGGCCGGTATCCCGCAATTTCGGAAGTGTCGCTAGACTTCACACAGTGTCGTCTGATCTTTGACCTCTGACCTCTGACCTCCGACATGAAAATTCTGCTTGCCAACCCGCGCGGTTTTTGTGCCGGCGTCAACATGGCCATCGAATGTCTCAACGAAGCCATTCGGATGTTCGGCCCGGGCGTCTACGTTTATCACGAGATCGTTCACAACAAGTATGTGGTCGAACGGTTCACGAAGCAGGGCGTCAAGTTTGTCGACTCGGTCGAAGAAGTGCCGCAAGGGTCAATCCTGCTGTACAGCGCTCACGGAATCTCGCCAGAGATTCGCCGACAATCGCGTGAGCGAAACCTACGCACCATCGACGCCACCTGCCCGCTGGTCATCAAAGTGCATTTGGAGGCGATCCGCTTCGCCAACGACGGCTATCACATCGTGCTCATCGGCCACGAGGGGCACGACGAAGTCATCGGCACGATGGGCGAGGCTCCTCGAAGCATCACGCTCGTCGAAACGCCGGAGGAGGTCGACCGATTGCCGTTCCCGCCGGACGCCAAAATCGCCTACCTGACACAAACGACGCTCAGCGTCTTCGAGGCGAGTCAAGTCATTGAACGACTCAAGCAGCGGTATCCACAAATCGCCAGTCCGCCGAAGGAAGACATCTGCTACGCGACGACGAACCGGCAAGAAGCAGTCAGCACGTTGGCCAAGGATGCCGACGTCGTCATCGTGCTCGGTAGCCAGAACAGTTCGAATAGCCAACGCCTGCGCGAGATCGGTGTCTCGCTCTGCGGCCGGGCTTACCTGATCGACGGTGTGCGAGAACTGCCGCTCGACGATTTTGATGGCTCCGAAACGGTCGTCATTACCGCGGGAGCCAGCGCGCCCGATATCGTGGTCGAGGAGTGCGTCGACACGCTGGTGAAGCGCTTCGCCGCGACGGTCGAACACGCCGTCGTCCGCGAAGAACACGTTCACTTCCCGCTCCCTAAAGAGTTGCGCGTGCTGCAAGCTCAGACGGCTTGAGTGCATATTTACTGGTGCGTCTCCGCCGTTGCGATTCCGTAGCTCAGGCCCTTGTGGCCTGAGTGATGAGACATCCGCCTTTTTTTTCGATGAATTCAAAACAAACCGGCCACAAGGGCCGGGGCTACAGATTGTCCAAAACGACGAACTAGCCGGCCGTGGGGCGACAGTATGGTCTGCTGTTGTGTCCGTCGCGCCGGTCGTACAATGTCGCCCCATCCGTGGCATTTTGTGGGGAGTGACCGAACCGGTACAGGAGACAAGGCGAGCCAGACGGTTTCCGTACTGGGCTGTGCCTGGGCGCCAAGGAAACGACGTTGTATTCGCTGACGATTCTCGCGAAGGGAGGCAGCGGCTCGTTGGCGTGGGGTGACGCTCAGTCCGACGGCGGAACGGGCGGCGTGATCTCGGCAATTGATTTGACCGACGCGACGCCTCCGCGAAGTGCCGAGTGCGGAGTGCGGCCGTATGACGTCGTGGCGGCGCGCACCGGCTTGCTGTACGTGTCGGATTGGGCGCGACGTCGCGTGTTGGTGGTCGATGCGGAAACGCTGCGTACGATCGCGAAGATTCCGGTTGGCGAGCATCCCAACCAAATGGTGCTGCACCCCAACGACGATCGGCTGTTCCTGGCGTGTGCGTCGAGCAACTCGGTCAGCGTGATCGACACTTCCGCCGGCACTGTGCAGGAGACAATCGTCACGCCGCTGTTCCCGCAATCTCCCGAAGGCAGCACGCCCGACGCGATCGCGATCGCTCCGAATGGCAAAACGCTGTTCGTTGCCAACGCCGACAACAACTGCGTGGCCGTGATCGACGTGACCACGCCGCGACGCAGTCAAGTAAGTGGATTTATCCCGACCGGCTGGTATCCGACGTCGCTGGCGGTCACGCCCGACGGCAAACGGTTGCTTGTCGGAGTCGGCAAGGGAAATCAAACGCACCCGAACCCCGCGGCCGAGGACAAGCTGGCCAACGAATTCGTGCTTCTTGACAACCTGTACTGCAACGGCCACGTCTCGGCCGATGGACACCCGTGGTCCACGATGGCGTACAACACCGACTACATCGCTCGCAATTGGGCGTTGACCTATTCCAAGCGGCAAGGCATCGACGATGACGACGAGGGTGATCTGACGAACTCACCGTCGGGCTACATTTGGGATTCCTGCAAACGGCATGGCCTGACGTATCGCAGCTACGGCGAGTACGGCCGCCGAGTCTCTCAGCCAGACGGCACGTTCCGCATGGACGGCCGAGTGCCTGGACTGGTCGGCCATGTCGCGCCGAAGTACGGCCTGCCCGTCCAGGCGGGCCAGAAAGTCCGCGACACCGATCGTGTCGAGCAGTTTCTCGAAGAGTTTCGCGAGTAC
>CAZPUJ010000594.1:0-20418 GCA_964589725.1 uncultured Planctomycetaceae bacterium | reverse complement strand
GCTCAACACACGCTGGAATTCGAACCGCGGCCGGAGGTATTTGTGGCCGATTTGCTCGCATGGTTGGAGAAAATATCGTAGCGGCTCCGGCCAGTTTTTCGACACTTACGTCGGAACTTTCGCCAAGATACTCATGCACGCGGTGCGATTCCGGCGCGTATACTCTTAACCCGGTTTGCGCACCAAGTGGTAGCTGAATTCGCCAGAATTCAGTGCGTCGATGGACGTTGTGCCTGAATTCTGGCGAATTCAGCTACGACAGTGTGTCACTGATACGTGAGGAGCGTGCGCAATTCGAGTTAAGGAATTCGACGGCCCGTTCGCGACTGTCTTTTGGAGATCAATATGCTTAGGCCACGATGCCCCATCGAGTCTTCGACCGTTGTCATCCATCATTCGTTGGGCCGACGAGCTTTATTGAGCACGTTGGCAGTGCTGAGCGCTACGGCATTCGCGATCGGCGGTTGGCTGTTCGCCGCCGAACCACCCGGCGGCGTTTCGCAGGACAAAGCGGCGAAATCAAAAGAGCCAGTCCCGCTCAACAAGCAGGCGACCGTGTTGTTGGATGTCTCCGGCAAGCGGCTGTTGTTGAAGACGAAAGTCGTGCTCCGCGAAGGGTTGCTGGAAATGCTCTGCTGCCTGAAGCAAACGAAGGAGCACGAGTCGATCCTGGCGATCGAGTCCGAAGCGTACGTGATTCATACCGGCCTGTTGGCTCTCGGCGCGAAGGCCGGATCGCCGGTGAGGTTTCAGCCGGAGTACTCACCGCCGACCGGGACTCGCATCCGCATCTTCTGTCAGTGGACCGACAAACAGGGGAAGCCGCATCGCGAGCCGGTCGAAAAGTGGATTCGCAATTCGTCGCGAAGGTTCTTTGTCGAGCCGTTTGATGAGCTGCCGAAAGGAGTCGAAATCAAGGAAGGTTCCGAGTTGAAGTGGGACGAAAAGAACAAAGAGCTGTATTGGTTTGGGCACATGACGGCGAAGCAGCGGGATGAGTTCTTAGCCATGTCGAAGCACGAAAAGTTCCGCAAGACGATCACGAAGTTTTTTGAGAGCACGCAGCCCAAGCAACTCGACGCGCCATGGGTCTTCACCGGCAGCGGCTTCTTCGTCGACGAGCAGACGAAGACGAAGTCCTATCTCGCCGAGGGAGGCGACCTGATTTGCGTGGCGAATTTTCCGTCCGCCATGATCGACCTCACGGCGAAAAGCTCGTCCGATGGTGAAACGAATTTGCTGTGGGAAGCTTGGACGGAACGCATTCCTCCAGCCGGCACGGACGTGCTGCTCGAGCTAGTTCCCGATCTGGACGCTCGATCCGGTGATAAGTAATAATCGATTCCTCCCAGCACTTTTCGGCCGACCGTGGCAAGCCAATTGAAATCTCGGCGGCGAAGGACTTGTCTTCGTTGAGGTCAGGTCTATTGTAATAGTGTGGGCCGCAGGTGAGCACGGCGACATCAGCCGCCGGGAAATCGGGTCTGCAATGCGCCTCGCTTCGCGGCTTTGGTGAGTGTCAGTCGATCAGCCAGCAGATTGCTCGCGCAATTCCCGCATATCTTCGCCTCGACTTCTCGAAGGCGGAAGAAACCCCTCGCGGTGGACACTTCGTGGACACAGTTTGCCGATTAGGTAAAGGCGACGGCTTCCCCGAAACTTTCCGCCCGATTGGATCGCGGAAGCAACGCAGGTTGACCGCGAAAAGACGGATCTGCTCACCGTCCCCGGCAAGCCCACGGCAACGGCTGACCGGCGAGTGACAAATCTCTTCACAAAGACCGGGTCGGGGGGTCGATTTTCACGTCTGACTACGCTTCTTGCGGACGGACCTGCGGGACATTCGGAACCGTGACATCACGTCTCATCGTCGCTCACCGCGGATACGCGTTCGCTTGTTCACGCCAGAGGATCCTGACGTTCGCCGGCCAACCGCATCACGCGTGAGCCACAAGGTAGTTGGCCGTATGCAGCGCATCTCACAGATCCTCCGTCGCTGGAATTGGCTTGCTTCATCAAGCGGGCTGATCAAGCTGACCAATCCATCTCGCGCACTTCCGCACGTGGTGCGACACCTGCGCCGAAATCCGCACGGGCACAACATGCTCGGCTCGGTCGTGGTTTCGTGCGCACTGGGGTTGCTGTACTTCCACGCTCAACCCATCACCGCCGGCACGGACCCGGGACAATCGAATTCCGCAGAACTACTGGCGAATGTGGAGAAGTTGCTCGGCAACCATCCGAACTCCGGCGATGACAACATAGGAGTCCCCGGTGACAAATCCGAAACGGCCGTTGCCGCCAACGACACGCCGAAACTCACCGGTAAAGAGGCCCTGCTCGAAAGCGAACGTTGCCTGGCGGAAGCGCAGCTTCGTTTGGAAAAGACCTCAGGTTACTCGGCCACGTTTGTCAAACAGGAACGAATCGGCGACGCCCTCACCGACCTGCAAGTGATCCAACTGCGTCTGTATCACCAGCCAATGCGAGTGTTCATGAAATGGGAAGGTGGCAAAGACACCGGACAGCGGGTGCTGTTCGCTGATGGCGAGAACGACGGCGAGATGCTCGTCCGCAAGCTGACGGGAATTGAAAGCCGGCTGGGAGTGATCTCGCTCAATCCCAGCGGAGCGATCGCGCTCAAGTATTCCCGTTACCCGGTGACTAAGGTCGGTTTGCTGGAGCTGGTCAAGATCACCCGTCAGCATCGGGCGAAGGATCTCAAAGCGGAATCGGGAGTCACCGCCACATTGCTCGAACGACAACAGTTCGACGGCCGCGAGTGCCTCTGCTTCGTGATCGAATACTCGAAACCCGAGGCGTCACCAGACGATAAGAAAGAATATCGCAAGACGATGATTTTTATCGACAGCCAAACAAAGCTGCCGATCTGCGTACGCTGCTACGGCTGGCCGGACAAGGTGCGCGGTGCTGACCCGCAAAAGCTCGACCAGACGACGCTGCTGGAGTTCTACGCCTATCAGAAAATCGACTTTGAGGCGCAGGTGAAGCTCGACGATTTCTCGCAGACCAAGCTGCAATAGATCGTGGGAGTCCCGTCTTCAGGCGGGATCGCGGAACCACCTCAAGGCGGAACGACTGACTCACTCGACCGTGAAGTTCATCGTCGCCGAGGCGGTCTTCCGGCCCAATTGATCTTCCACCGTCAGCCGCAACACGTGCGGGCCGGGGTTGATGCCTTGCGGGATCGCGAACTCGTAGCTGTGAAAATAGTCTCTACGGTGATTGCGGCAGCGATCTTCGGACGGTTTGAACGGGATACTCTCCAGGATGCGGCCTTGCGGTCCTCCTTCGTGGATGTCGATGGTCGACTTCATCAACGTGCGGAACTGACCGTCGGAGGACGGTTCACTCTTGAAGTTCGCGGCTTCGGCGTACAGCAGTACCTGTTGGCCGGGCGTGAATTGATCGCGTTTGAATCGCTGATAAATGCCAAAACTGGTGATCTTGTGGCAGAAGGCCAGATTCTTCAGCTCCAGCCGAGCTTTCTCTTGCAGCCGCAGTGAAGCCGCTTGCAACTGAGCGATCGTCTGCGTCGCTCGTTCCGCGCTGTCCGGCATGCCCTGCATGTCAAAGTAGTTTGCGATGGCCCAGAGCATCTGCTGCCAGAATTCTTGATCGGCGGGGTCGATTCCGGGGACCGGTTGCAACGCTCGGTCCATTTGGCCGGCGATCAGATGCAGCAGCCGCAATTGGACATGCTTGCACAGATACGCGTGCCGTTCGGCCTCGGTCTCGCCGGGAGTCATCATGGCTGACTCAACGGTTTCTTGCGTGATCAGTCGTTCCAGTTCGGGGGCAGTCACGAACGGAGTGATGGCCACGGGTGCTCCCGCAGGGATGTTGGTCAGCACGGGGACATTCGGTGGCGACGGTCGAAGCTGGCCAGTCGTCGTCGCGAAATCGATGCCGGGGATGACGCCGGGGTTCGGATTGGACTGGTTGGCACCGGCCAGTTGAACATTCGTTGCCGGATTCGCAAACGCGGGAGTAGTCGCCGTTGTGGCGGGTCGTCGCGGCCAAAGATCGGGAGTCGAAGAGCCTGAAGGCGGTGCATTCGTTTCAGGGCGCGGGGTAGGGAGTTCGGTCCATGTCGAAGGGCGCGGACCGCCAGCGTTTGAACGCGGTACCAACCCATTCGCCAAGTCAGCGTCGAAGATCGACTGCGAAAACGCCGAGCCGGCATTATTGCCCAGCCACGGCGGAGTCCCGGTCGCTGATCGCACTCCACCGGCCGGGACCACTTCCGAAGATGACGAGTCGGACAAGAACTCGGCGGGGATGACAGATCGGTCGATCGTCGGCACCACATCAATTGAGGTTCGATTGATCGGCGGACCGTCGTTCTTAGCGTCGTCAGCCGACCGGTCGTTCAAGTGGACACGAGTCTTTTGGCCGAGTTCATCGAGCGGTGATTGTGTTGGAAGCTGGCGCGCTACCGGCGGTACGGGGAACGCTCTTGGCGCTGAAGGTAAGTCATCCACAGCGCCGCTGCTGGAACGCCGCTTTGGCGCGGGAGCTTCAATCGCCGCAAAGCCATTGTCCCGCGTTCCACCGCTGGAGACATCAAACTGTCCTCCGGAAGGCTCCGTCTTGTCGATTCGGTGATCAATGCTGGTCAATCCGTCGACGAGTTCGAGTTTGTTGTTCGCTGGTTCCCAATCGTCATTCGGTGTTCGTGGATGTCGTTCTGCACGCTCGGGAAGATCGTCGGGCAGTTCGAGCAGAGGACGCTTTGTCGGCTGGTCTCGTTCGGCGCGGCTTAGCTTGGCGTCTTTTTCTGCTCGACCGCGAATGGTCTCGTCATGTTTCGCAAAGTCCGCGTCTTTGGTCTTCAACTCGGTCGGTTCTTGCGCCGCACGCGACCGATCTTTGTTCGTGGTCGTCCGAGAATTCCGCACAAACAAACTGTGCGACGGTCCCGAGGCGCAGCCGGTCAATTCGCACACGCCAAACAGGCAGACGATCAATCCCAGACCACGGCACTTCATGCAGACATCCTTGTCACCTTGGAACACAGCTTCCGAGCAGTGAGCTCCAGTCACGGAAGTCTCGCCAAACCTCATGAAGGGGCGAGACGGTATTGCCTTCGTCGGTTCACCTCAAGTCCGATTTTGTCAGTGCTGATTTCATCTGGACACCAACCGGCTTGGCGGGCTGTAATCCCCTCCCTTTGGAACGCCGGAGTTGCGTTCGAGTGGATGCCTCCAGGATGGAACCACGTGGATCAGTTCGCTCGCCTGTTGCCGTACGTTTGGCGGAACCGCTCGAAGGTCTATCTCTCGATCTTCTTCGCGGTGCTGGTGGCCGCGCTGTGGGCCGCCACGCTTTCGTTCACGTTCTTGATTGTCAAAGTGTTGCTGCAAGGGCAGAGCCTCGACACGTACATGGCGGCCGAAATCAAAGAGTCCGCCGCCGCCATCACGCACCGCGAACAGACGCTCCGTGATCTGGAGCAGCGTGTCGAAAGATTGAAGGCCCAAGAATCCGCCGTTGGCACCCAGACGGGTGCTAATGAGCATCAGTCGGTGGACGAAGTCACGCTGCTGAAGCATCAGGATCGTGAACGCCGTAAGCTCATCGCGGCCTCACAGCGGTTGGTGGCCTTGCGGTGGGTGCAGACATACTTCATGGCTTGGTTGCCGCGCGATCAATTCGACACGTACGCGCTGATCCTGGGAGTGCTCGTGCTGATCACGATCCTCAAGGGCACGGCGATGTTCATTCAGGAACTGCTCGTGTGCAGCGTCGTCGAGTTGTCCGTGCTCGCGCTGCGCAAAGACTGCTTCCGGCATGCGCTCGAATTGGATTATCAGACGTTATCACTGCGCGGCAGCTCCGAACTGATGTCGCGGTTCACGAACGACATCGGCATCGCGGCCGACGGGTTGAATCTGTTGGGGGGTAAGATCGTTCGCGAACCGCTCAAGGCCCTGGCTTGCATCGTCGCCGCGTTTTACGTGAACTGGCAACTGACGCTGCTATCGCTGGTCTTCGTGCCGTTGATGGCGGCGGTCTTTCACCGCTACGGCCAGCTCTTAAAACGGGCTAGTCACCACATGATGGAGCGGATGTCGCGCATCTACAAATCGCTGGAAGAGACGTTTGATGGAATGAAGATCGTCATCGCCTTCAACGGAGCTCGCCGACATCGCCAACGGTTTCACCGCGAGAACAAAGAGTACTACCAAAAGGCGATGCAGGTCGCGCGGATCGATGCCTTGACCGGTCCGACGACCGAGTTGCTAGGGGTGTTCGCGGTGTGTGTCTCGCTGCTGCCCGGCGCGTACCTGGTGCTGCGCCACACTGACACCATTTGGGGGATCAAGCTAACCGCCGAATCGATGGAGATCGAACATCTTTCGGTGCTGTATGCCTTTTTGGCGGGAGTGCTCGACCCGGTGCGGAAATTGTCGTCGGTTTACACGAAGTTGAAACGCGCCGCCGCCGCGACCGAACGAGTCTTCGAGATGATGTCCTGGCAACCGCTGCTCAGGCAGACGGAGAAACCGCAGACTCTGCCGCGGCATTCGCAGGCGATCAGCTTCAAGAAAGTCTCGTTCAAGTACGCATCGACCCCCGACGGCATCGCCCGCCCGCCCGCGCTCAACGATATCACATTAAAAGTCGCCGCCGGCGAGGTCATCGTGGTTGTCGGCGAGAACGGGTCCGGCAAGTCCACGCTCGTGAATTTGCTGCCGCGCTATTACGACCCGGATCTCGGGGCGGTGTTGATTGATGGCATCGACATCCGCAACGTGCGGCTGCGCGACTTGCGCAGCCAGATCGGCGTGGTGACTCAAGAAACGCTGCTGTTCGACGACACGATCCTTGAAAACATCCGTTACGGCAAACCCGACGCGACACACGACGAGATTGTCTCCGCGGCCACGAAGGCCCACGTGCCGCAGCTTTTCGATTTGCTTCCCGAAGGTTTCGATACAGTTGTTGGTCCGCGCGGTGGCCGCCTCTCCGGCGGACAGCGTCAGCGCGTCGCGTTGGCCCGCGCGTTGCTTCGCGATCCGTCGATCCTGATTCTCGACGAAGCGACCTCGGCCGTGGATGCTCAAAGCGAGTCGATGATCCATCAATGCTTGGGAGACTTCGTCAAAGGCCGCACTGTGTTCCTGATCACGCACTCGGTCACGCCGCGACTGCTGGACTTCGCGACGCGGATCGTCGTTTTGGAACAGGGCCGCCTGGTCGCAACCGGCTCGCATGACGCACT
The DNA here is from genome assembly GCA_964589725.1 of uncultured Planctomycetaceae bacterium. Taxonomy (GTDB): domain Bacteria; phylum Planctomycetota; class Planctomycetia; order Planctomycetales; family Planctomycetaceae; genus CAYSHJ01. The sequence continues at coordinate 13,169 of CAZPUJ010000594.1, read as the reverse complement.
GCTGCAATCCTGTGCCGCGTATCAACGACTTTACCGCGCTCAAACCACCGGCCACGTCGGCGACAGTTACGCGGAATGGCATCTGGAAGAACCCGCGGCCAAAGAACTGACCAAGGACACTTCGACCGTGGGGGAGACGCCGCTGCTCATCAAATTCACGTCCAACGCGACCACCGAGACAACGTCTCACGCAGCATTCGACAACAGTCAGAATCGGGACACTCGTCGCAAGGCGAATTGAGTTGTCGCGCTCAATGCAGCAGTAAAAAGTCGCGGCTGTTGAGCAAGCTCCACATCAGATCTTGCGCGGCATCCGTGCGTTGTTGGTCGCCGTAGGTTTGGAAGTGTTTCTTGGCGACTTCGATCTCCTTCGCGGTGGGGCGGCGGGCGAGGGACCAGAGGTGGAGGTCTTCGATCAGTTGGTCCTCGGTGAGCGCTGGATTCTGCTTCAGCAGTTGAGCGACGCGGCCGTTGGGGTCGGTGACTCGGCGGAGGATTGACTGGCCATTGATCAAGTGCAGCGCTTGGAGCATGTTGCTGTCGCCGTCACGCTCGCATTCGCAGGCTTCGGCGCGCTGCGGTTTGCCGAAGAGCGACAGGAAATCGCTATTGATCTCGGCATCGGGGAGTTGAGCGGCGGAGAAGTTGGCCGGTGCTCCGCCGAATTGTTCGCGCACTCCGGTGGCTTGGACGAGCGAATCGAGCAGCGCTTCGGCGGGAATTCGACGCGGCAGTGCGTGCGAGAAGTTCAGCGTGTCGTGCCGATTGTTGTCGTTCGCGACGCTGCTGCGTTGGTACGTCTGCGACGTGGCGATGCGGCGCATCAAGTGACGCACGTCAAAGCCGTGCTCGATGAAGTCTTTGGTCAGAGCGTCGAGCAGTTCGGGATTGATCGGCGGGTTCGTTGTGCGCAGGTCATCGACCGGGTCGATGATGCCGCGCGAAAAGAAATAGCTCCAGAAACGATTAGCGAGGCTGCGTCCGAACATCGGGTTTTCAGGGGCGGTCAGCCAAGTTGCGAATTGAACTCGGCGGTCGGTGCCCGTCAAAACCGGCGGCTGAATCCCGCCGAGGAATCGTGGCGGTTGAGCTTGTCCTGAACGTGGGTTCGTCGCGAAGCCGGCTGCGAGCTGCAGGCTGACCGCCCAGGCGTTCGGAATTCCGACCATGCGCGGGTCGGCTTTCGGTGTCACCTGATTGAAGAAGCTGGCGAGGCCGTAGTAGTCCGCCTGCGTCCAATTCTCCAACGGATGTGTGTGGCATCGAGCACACAACATGCGGACGCCGCAGAAGACTTCGGCGACTCGTTCCAGCGTGTCGTTGGTGTCCTTGCTGATGAGGTAATATGCCCCGGCCGGGTTGTCGGCGGCGCCACCCTTGCTCGTGAGCAGTTGCCGAGTCATCTCATCCAGCGGCATGTTCGACGCGACCGCACTGCGGATCCATTCGCGGAAGCCGTACATCGCCGGTTCGTTCAGCCGCACGCGCGAGTTCTGCAACAAGTCTCCCCACTTCAGCGACCAGTGATCGACAAACTCAGGCCGCGCGAAGAGCGCGTCGATCGTCTTCGTCCGCTTGGCCGGATCAGCATCGGCGAGAAACTTGCGAACTTCGTCCGCCGTCGGCTGCAGACCGATCAGATCGAGCGACACCCGCCGCAGAAATTCTTCATCGCTCGACAACTCAGAAGGCGTGACCTTCAAGTCGTTGAGCTTTGCAATGACGTGCTGGTCGATGAAATGTAGCCCGCTCACGCCGAGAGCGGGATTCGGGTCAGGGACAGACCCGGCTAAGATGGGCGTCGGCTGAAAGTCCGGCTTGCGATTGAGAACGATCAGCCGCGCCGCCGCGAATTTTCGCTCAAAGCGTGCGACGACCGCGGTTTCACCAAGCTCGCGAGCGGTCACGCTAACGTAGGTTGGGCTTTCAGCCCGACCCTTCGGCGTTTCACCCTGTGCTGTCGATCCACCGCCAACACTGGTTGGGCTGAAAGCCCAACCTACGGACTCGGTGACGTCCGCGACCCCTTCGGTGTTGACGTTGAAGATCGCCAGCCTAGTCACATCGCGCGTCGTGCCGTCGGTGTAGTGCGCGACCAACTGCAAGCGATGCGACATGCCCGGCTCAAGCACAAAGCGCTCCGGGAAGACGCGGACAAATTCAACCTCAGCCTTGTCGTCGAGATCGCCCTTCGCCCCCTGCTCGATCCACGTTTGCAGGATGCGATGCGAAAGGCTTCCCTTCGCGATCCGAATGCCGCCACGATGCGGCACGTCGCCGATCGGCTTCGACAGCAACAGACTGTCGCTCGGCTTGAGCAGGTTGATGCGGCGTCCAAACTGATCGCCGAACACCGCCGTGTAATCCTGCGTCGCCTCGCCCCCGCGCAGCGATAGCTTGAATCCGTTCTTGCCGAGCGAGTACCCGTGACACGCGCCCGCGTTGCAGCCCCCCTTCGACAGCACCGGCATGACCTCATGACGAAAGCTGAAAGGCCGCTCGGCCGCCGGCAACTCGACAACCACAGGCACCTGTATCGTCTGCCCCGCGGCCTGGACCGTGATCTGCGTCTGCCCCGATTTCAACGGCTTCACCCAACCGTTCTCGATGACCGCGATCGACGGGTCAGCGCTGGTCAACACGGCTTGTTGCGAGAGATCGACCGCAAAGCCATCCGCCGTTCGACCGCTGACAGTTAGCGAATGCTCATGGCGGTGATGGATCAGCTTCAGCGCCGGCGGAACAGCTTGAATGCTGCCCGAGATTGGCAATTGATCCGCTTGCGTTCGAAACGGCGAGACCACGGCGGCGAGCGTTACGCTGATCACAAAAAGTATCTGAGACATTCGAAACGCCATATTCAGCCTCAACGGAGAGTGTCAGTGCCAGCGAGGACTAAGTTCGTCCGCCATCCTAGCAAGCCCATAAGCAATCAGTCACCCTTTCTTTCATCACCTGGTCACGAAGTACTTTAAACGAGGTCGGACTGTATCGCGTGGCTCTGAGGTGTTCGTGACAGTTCAACCAATGTGAGAATCAGCGCCGTCAAAGGTCACGTTGTTCAATCCTTGGTTTGTGGAGATCCAGGCTTGTAAACGACACGCGACGGATTTTTCGAAGGCCACGGGAAAAACGAACTCGTTCTGGTTTGATACGCCAAGTACTCGGGACGGCGCCCGGTGATGGTTTTTTCCAACAAGGTTACTCCTGAAATCTTCAGCAGCAAGAACGACATCAGCAGCGGACTGAAGATCGTCCACGCGGCTCCGCCCGACGCGGCGATCAGGTACAGGCCCCACCAAACACAGAAGTCGCCGAAGTAGTTCGGATGTCGAGTCAACCGCCAGAGACCGCGGTCCATGACTCGGCCGGCGTTTTGCGGATCGGCTTGAAATCGTGCCATCTGAAAATCACCGACCGCTTCAAAAAATAGCCCGGTGCTCCAGAAGCCTACGCCGGTCAGATCGAGCCAACCAAGCGGCAGCGCAGGCGCGGTCATCAGCGCGGCCTGAATCGGCAGCGACACAAGCCACAGGATGAGGCCCTGCAACAGAAAGACTGTCAGCAAGCTGACCCACCAAAAGCGCATGCCGTGATGTTCCCGCATCGCTCGGTATCGTCGGTCTTCGGCATGCCCCCAATTTCGCCAAAGCAGGTACAGCGACAACCGCAGTCCCCAGATCGTCGTCAGCGTGACGAGCAGCCACGATCGCTCGACGGCCCGCGCTGGCGGAGTCGATGCCAGCGTGAACCAAGTCACGAGGACAAACCCGGTTCCCCAAAACGGATCGACGATGCTGGCGTCGCGGCGCGTGAGGCTCAGCAACCACAAGCACGTCAACGTGGCCATGACCACCAATAGCGAGCTCAGCAACATCGTCGTCAGTGGCGTCATGGAATTCGATTCGTATGGAGGATGGCCGCCCTCGGCCGTCTGCCTTTGAGAACGCAGGACGGCCGAGGGCGGCCATCCTACGATCGAACGTCGAACTCACAGTGTCAGCAACAAATGCGACACGAACCACTCAGCACCATCGGCGTAGCCGAACAGTTCCGCCACGGCGAGGAAGAACAATCGCCAACGGTGAAACCAGCGTCGAGCCGCATCGCGACCGTAGGTCGCTTCGAGAATCGGCAGCACGTCGCGCCGGCGCGCATCCAGATTCGCCAGCCACGCTTCGGACGTGCGTTGATAATGCGTACCGTCCCAGCGACATTGCCGCACGACCGTCATGTGCCGATCGAATTGTCGCAGCGTGTTTTCGCTGGGCATCAAGCCGCCGGTGAAGAAGTAGCGGCCCATCCAATTCGCGTCCCCGTCGGTTTCAAACGGATAGGCGAACTGGCGATGACAGAAATGATGCACGAATAGTTTTCCATCGGGCCGCAGCCACGCTGCGATCCGCTCCAGCAGCCGCTCGTAATTCCGCATGTGCTCGAACATTTCGACCGAGACAGCGCGGTCGAAGTGCCGCGGTTCGGCGGTGAACTGATTCATGTCGGCCGTGATGACACACAGATTCGTCAGTCCGCGCGAGTCCGCTTCCGTTTCGATGAACCGCCGTTGCGGAGCCGAATTCGAGACTGCGGTGATCCTGCTGTTGCGAAACCGCTCGGCCATCCACAGCGACAGCGAACCCCAACCGCAGCCGAGTTCCAAAACGTCCTGGCCATCGGCAAGCTCGGCTCGCTCGCAAGTGATTTCGAGTGACACCGCTTCGGCCTCAGCTAACGAAGCATTGGCCGTCGGCCAAAAACACGAGCTGTATTTGCGATGCGGGCCAAGGACCGCGGCGAAGAACTCCGACGGCAATTCGTAATGCTGTTCGTTCGCTTTTTCCGGAACGGGGGCGATTGGCCCGGCCCGCATCGACTCGACGAATCTTTCGAGTGCGCGTGAATTGGCGACGTCATCGCCGCGATCGCAGTCGCGCAGACGCTGCTCGCACAACCGCCGAATCGCCGCGCGCGTGATCGCGTCTGGAACAAGCCCGCGCTCGATGGCATCAAGGCTGAAAGATAGCAAACTCATGGGGAAGGCTCTTAGACCGTCAAATCAAAAGGAATTTCAGTCGCGGGAGCGACTGAGCTACGTAGGCGAGTCGCTCCCGCGACTCGCATTCAGATGCCTGTGTACGAACTCTTCACCGGACTCGGAATCTCGAAGAACTTGGCATTTCGGAGCGCCCGCCCTCGTTGACGCTGCGGGTTACTTGGTCCGAGCGGCTTGCACTCCGGCCGTGATCGGGTCACGTTGGCAAAGAGGTTTGTCGAATTGGATTTGCACGACGCCGGTGTAATGCTCGTCGAACGCAGCCTCGCAATAGCTCAGATAATAATCCCACATGCGGATGAAGCGGTCGGGATAGCCGAGCTCGCGCACCTCATTCAGCCGCGCGTGAAATCGCTGCCGCCACTCGCGCAGCGTTTGAGCGTAATGCGTGCCGAAGTCTTCGGTGTGAACGAATCGCAGGTCGGTCACACGAGCAGTCGATTCCAACATCGCACTCATTGACGGCAGGCAACCACCGGGGAAGACGTATTTCTGAATGAAATCAACCGACCGCAAATACTGAGCGTACCGACGGTCGGGCATCACGATCCCTTGCAGTACGAAAGTGCCGTCTGGCTTGAGCAACTCGCTGCATTTGCGGAAGTAGGTGTCGAAGAAGCGATGCCCGACCGACTCGATCATCTCGACCGAGACGAGCTTGTCGAACTGGCCCGTCAGGTCGCGATAGTCCAGCAACAGCAACGTCACGCGACCCGACAATCCGGCCTCGGCGATTCGTTGCCGAGCGACATCAAACTGCTGCCGCGAGATGGTCGTCGTCGTGACTCGGCATCCGAATTGCGTGGCTGCGTGAATCGCCAGCCCTCCCCAACCGGTGCCGATCTCCAACAGATGGTCGCTCGGCCGCAGATCAAGCTTGCGGCAGATCCGATCCATCTTTTCGATCGACGCTTCGCGGAGTGAACTCGTGGGCGATAAAAAGATGCCGCTCGAATACGCCAGCGTGTCGTCCAGCATCAGCTGGAAGAAGTCATTGCCGAGATCGTAATGTGCGTGAATGTTTCGCTGGCTGCCGACTTTGCTGTTGGCGTGCCAGCGGTGATACAGCCGATTGACCAACGTGGCGATTCGCGACAGGCCGCGATCGAGTTGATCGGTCGCCTCGATGTTCCGCACAAAGATTCGAAAGAACGACGTCAGGTTGTCGCAGTCCCAATCACCACGTAGATACGACTCGGCCACCGACAAGCTTCCGCCAAACACGGCATGTCGGAAAAACGCCGGGTTGTGAACGTGCAAACTCGTCTGCAAGTCGCCACCTCGACCGAGCGTCGTTGAGCCAGACGAATCGGCCAACCGAATGGTCCCGCCGTGTAAACCTTGCAACTTCTGAAGCAGCAGTCGCCGCGCGAGTCGACTCAAATAGCCAATTTCAGTCGGCGCGGGAGCGGAGTCACCGTCGTTCGACGGCGATCGTGAGGAATGAATGCAAACGGTACTCATGATGCCTTGTTCTTCGAGGGGAAAGTTGGGGTCACAAAACTGTTGAGTTCACAAAACTTTGGCAGCGGTTTGTCGTGGATGCGGGACGAAGGGAACTCGCTTCAGCCACAGCCTCAGGGCCTGCCAATAAATGCCGAAGACAATCTGCATCGTCATCAGCGGATATCTCAGCACCACGCGAGCCAACTGCCAGCGAGTAATCGGCCGGCGTGACATGGTCAACGTGGCGTCGAAAGCCTTCGTGTCGTTGTCGGAGTTCAAGTAATTCTCGATGTGGACGCTCAGCCGTTCGCCCGGCTCGCTCACTTGCCAGCGATACATCATCTCCATCGGCATGAACGGCGAGACGTGAAACGCCTTCGGGTGCTGGAAGCGCATCGTAGGTTGGGACTCCGTCCCGACCGCTCCACCGTCCAATTGGGTCGGGACGGAGTCCCAACCTACGAAGCTCAGCACATAGCAGTGCTTCTCGTTCCACGGCGTGTTGTTGACCTCTGCCACAACCGTTTCAACATGCTGCCCCGATGGATCAAAGCAGTAATAAAAACTGACGGGATTCATTTCGAATCCGAAGTAGCGGAAGCTCGTCAGCAAGCCGATCGGACCATCCGGCCGATGCCCGGTTTGCTGCTCGACGAACTCGCGCACGCAATCCGCCAACGAACGAGTGGCATCGCCGAGATAGTCGGCCCGGCGAAATCTCGCCAACGCCGGCCAGCGAGTGGACCAAACGCCGCGCCGTCCAAACAACGATTCCAGCTCAGCGAGATCGACGTAGACGAGGAACAACGAGTATCCAAACGAATGCTCAACCCGCATGAAGCGGCGATGTCGAACCGTCCCTTCGTAGAGGCAGCTTCTCATGAGCCAACCTCCTTCGACGCCAAGTCAACATCCCTTGTAACCCGAAGCGTCAGCGAGGGCGTGCTGCCAGACTCATTCGTAAGCTGCCCTCCCTCGCTGGCGCTTCGGGTTGCAAGATTCGATGCGCCGTCAGACATGAGTGACTCGCAAACGCGCAGCGCACTCACGACGCCATCTTCATGAAAGCCGTTGCCCCAATACGCGCCGCAGAACGATGTCCGGTTGACGTTGATCAGCTCACGATGCCGAGCCTGCGCGGCGGCTCGCCGAACGGTGAAGATCGGATGGTGGTACTCGAATCGCCGCAGCACTTTCGCAGGATCAATCTGCTGCTCGCTGTTGAGCGTCACGTTGAAGTCGTGCTTCGATCGCAGGTGCTGCAGCAGGTTCATCTGATAGGTCACCGTGGCGGGCTGCTGGGAGCCGTTCGACGACGGATCGGCGAGATGATAATTCCAACTCGCCCAAGCCCGTCGCCGCTTCGGCAGGACGTTTCTGTCGGTATGGAGCACGGCGATGTTGCGCCCGTACGGGAACTCGGACAACACGTCGCGCTCAGTCGCAGTCGGTTCAGCCAGCATTCGCAAAGACTGGTCGCTGTGACACGCGAAGACAACGTGATCGAAGACCTCCGGCGAGCCGTTGCGGGGAACAACAATGACATCGGTTGAAGATCGACGAACGCTTTCAATCGGAGTGCTCAGCCGCAGGGCGCTAGCCCCGGTTTTCGGCGGGACATTTCGAAATGGATCGCTTCGTGGCGAATCGACCCGGACGCTAGCGCGTTCCGGCTGATGCGTCTTCGCCTCACTGATCGCGATGATTGTCTCGGCCATTGCCGCGACATAATTCCGCGAACCACCCTCAACCACTCGCCATGTCGGCCGGTTGCGAATGCTCAGCAATCCGTGATTTTTGTAGAACTCGACGATGAACCGGATCGGGAAGGTTTCAAACGTCCCCAACGGACACGACCAGATCGCCGCCCCCATCGGCAACAGGTAATGCTCGGCAAACTCGCGCGAGTAACGATGCCGACCGAGAAACTCGCCGACCGTGGTTTCGTCGGTCGCCGGGCCACTCAGCACCAACTCCGGAGCATCTCGATTGAACCGCAGCATGTCGGCCAGCATCCGATAAAAGCCCGGTCGCAACAGGTTTCTCCGTTGTGCGAACAGCCCATTCAACGACGAACCGTTGTATTCCAAGTTGGCCGCATCGCAGCGGACGCTGAAGCTCATCGAGGTCGCTCGCGACGCCACACCCAACTCGTCCAACAGCGCGATGAAACTCGGATAGGTCCAATCGTTGAACACGATGAATCCCGTATCGATCGCGTGCCGCTCACCGTCCCATTCCACATCGACCGTGTGCGTGTGCCCGCCGAGATAATCGTTGGCCTCGAACAGCACAATGTCGTGATTCAGGCTGAGCCGATAGGCAGCCGTCAATCCGGAAATCCCAGCTCCGATGATCGCGATTTTCATTTCGCCGCGACCCCTGACTGAGTCGCAGAACTCCAACGATGGACCGTCAGCCCTTTGAGATCGCGCACGAAGACTTCGTCGCTGCAAACCGCCAGATGCGCCCACGTTTGTGAATCGCTGACGTGACGTTGGCCGAGCAACTCAAATTTCTCTGGGTTCGCTTTGATGAGCAATAAATCGCCGCGCTCGTCGAGGGCCAGAATCTTCTGGCCTTGAGCGGCCAAGCTCCAATACTTCCCGAACGGCTGAGTGACCCAACGCTCTTTTCCAGTCGCGAGTTCGATGCAGGCGAATCGCTGATTCTTCAGATGCGTGTAAACGTGGCCGTCGATGACGACCGGCGTGGACATGTAGCCTTGAGTCTTGTTCTGCCAACGCTCGGTGACGGACATCTTTTTGTCGGTCGCGGTCACGTCGCCGCTCTTGGTCAGATCGAACAGCCACGACTTGCCGCCGTAAGTGCTCGTGAAAATGGTGTCCCCGAAAACCACCGGCGTGAGGATATTCATGCCGCGAAAGGCTTCGATCTTCTGGGACCAGAGTTCGTTGCCGGTGGCCTCGTCCACGCCCGCGAGCTTCTCGCGAGTCTGCACCAAGAACTGAGGCTGTCCCGCGATCGTCGCTTTCATCGGCGACGAGAAGGCGCTGCCGTTCATGCCGCCGCTGTCTTGCAGCGACCGCCACACTGTCTCGCCGTTTCGCTTGTTGAGCTTCACGAACGAGGCTCCGGCCTGGACGTAAACATGCTCGCCATCAACCAGCGGCGACGACACGCATCCGAACGTCGGCAGCGGCGATTTGAACCGCTCGACGAAATCGACTCGCCAGCGTTCCTTGCCGGTCGCAGCTTCGAGACAGACCAACACATCACGCATCCCCGCGACGAACAGCGACTCGCCGTCGTAGGCCGGAGTCGCTCGAATCCATTCGCCGTTCTCCCACGCGAAGAACGGAACCGATGTCGCTCCCGGCCATTCAGCGGTCCACAAGACTTTGCCGTCGGTTCGCGACAACGCCTGCACGACCTCGGTCTTCTTGCCGCGAGTCTCCGTGACAAAGACTCGATCCTCGCCGACGATTGGCCCGGAATAGCTCGGCCCCAACTCGACTCGCCATTTCCGAGCGAGCGTCGCCTCATCAACGCGATCCGGCCAAGCGGGCGTCGCCGCCGCTTGCCCATCGCGTGACGGACCGCGCCACTGCGGCCAAGTCACCGTTGTATCGGCGGCGAACACAGTCGTAGCCACGTTCGCCAGAACGTGGGCCACACACATGAAAACCCACGTTCTGGCGAACGTGGCTACGGCGCGATCGGATCGGGCGAAAGTCATCGGTGCCTCAAGCATTCTTTCTTGGTTTGCGAGTCTTCTTGGGAACAACTTCGGTTTGCCGACGCAATGTTTTGGCGAACTCTTCGAGATGTCGCATCGTGTCGCAGAAGGCGGAATAGCGGAGCCGCGTCCGAATCTCGGTCGTCAATGCTCGCCCACCGACAACGACGGCGGTGTTGATCTTGGACGCGGCCTCAAACAAGCGATTGAATCCGGCGATGAACGCCGACCCGTCGGGAACGAACGAAACGCTCAACCAGAACATTTCTGGCTTGAGTTGTTGGATCGCTTTGATCATCGAATCAAACGGGATCGACGAACCGAGCAACCGAGTCTCCCAACCGACCGCGCGGAGCACAATCTCGGACATCGTCACCGGTAGCGAGTACTGATCTCCTTCAATGGTCGCGCCCAGCGCGACGAGGCCAGAACTCGGCGGCGTCTGCTTCGACCGCAGTTCGTGCAGGACTCGCAGAGCGATCTGACACGAACAACGCTCTTGATAGATGTCGGCTTCGTGGCATTCCCATTTCTCGCCGATGGTCCGAAACGCCACGGCGATGACTTCGTCGAAAATCTGACACACCGGCTGACCGGCCAGGAACAAATCAAACACGATCGCGCGGCAGGCTTGTTCGTTGTTGGTGAGCAGTCCCTCAGCCAACCGCTCGGCACAGTTCTCAATCCGCCGAGCTTTGCGATTGTCGCTTCCCGGCATCGCCAGGATTCGCGGTTCGACGACCGCATGATTTTGCTCACGCACAAATCGCAACGCTTCTTGAACGGGAATCCGCCGATGCCCGCCCGCCGTCTTCACCGTCGTCAACAGACCTTGGTCGCACCAGCGCTTGAGCGACGATTCGCTGGCCCCAATCGCTGCGGCCACTTGTTTGGGTGAAAGAAGCTGATCCATGAAAGCCAATCGAAGTATGAGGCACCGAACAGGACATCTCTAAATGCAGTCTGGGCACTCTTGCCCTTCCTGTTCTGGAGTTTCGCAGAACGACGTTACCAATTCCCAGCCAACGGCCGCTTGCACCTCGGCGCGGTGGACGCTGATTTCCTTCGGTGCCACGATCCCCAGCCGCACTTGGTTTCCACGGACTTCGAGCACTTTGACTCGAATATGGTCGGCGATCACGATTTCTTGGTCGGTCTTTCGAGTTAACACAAGCATCTCGCGTCCTCCTTGAAAACAGTTTGATGCGGCCAGGTAACCAGCGCTTTGAGAACTGGCCTTCAGTTGAAGAACCAGGGCCCTGGAGCCTTGTTTTCCAATACCTGGCTGTTTCGGGCGTTTCTTCAACCCGCCTTGAGCATACCGCAGCTCGACCAGTTTTTCAACACAAAAACATCCAATTCGTCCATTTTGATGAAACCAAGAAGTCTTGGGTCGCAGATCCGATCTCGCGGACTAGCGGATAAATTTTGGATAATACGGAATTATTCTTTGTTTTCCCGGTTGTGTCTTCTGTTATAAAACGGTCAAATCGTTCAACGAGTGCGACAAAGAGAAACGCCACGCACGACGATAACGACGACCTTTAGGCCGAGGAGATCACGATGACAGTGGTATTAGACCGACGAATTCAGATCGAAACCGAACATCCGCGGAAGAACGGCTATCAGGTGGCGTCTTCATTAGGCAAGAGTCGAGTGACTCCAGTGGTGGACTTGGCGGCCATCGAGCAGGCGGTCCGAACGATTCTGGAGGCCGTGGGCGAAGATCCAGACCGCGACGGCTTGCTGGAAACTCCGCGCCGAGTGGCTCGGATGTATGCGGAGATGTTCTCGGGACTGACGCAAGATCCGGCGCGGCATCTGCGAGTCACCTTTCCAGAAGATTACGACGAGATGGTCCTGGTTCGAGACATCCGCTTCACCAGCATGTGCGAGCATCATCTGTTGCCGTTCTCCGGAGTTGCCCACGTCGCGTACATCCCGAACGGTCGCGTCACGGGACTGAGCAAACTGGCTCGCGTCGTCGAGGAGGTTGCTCGCCGTCCGCAAGTTCAAGAGCGGTTGACTCAGCAGGTCGCGGACCTGATCGAGACGGAATTGGAGAGCAAGGGAGTCGCTGTGATTATCAGCGCCGAGCACTCCTGCATGAGTATCCGCGGAGTCCGCAAGCCAGGCAGTCAGACCATCACCAGCGCCGTCCGCGGGTTGTTCAAAACGAATCCCGCGAGCAGAGCCGAAGTGATGTCACTGATCCGAGGATGAAAAGTGTTGCCCTGGTACAAGCGATAATCCCCTATCCACTTTGAAAGGTTCGTCATGAAACTAACACTGATTCTGGCACTAACCACTGCGATGATGATCGCATCCGCCCGCATCCTTAGAGCCGATTTACCAGCGAAGGTCGGGACGGAAACGGTCGCGCTGATCAACAAGGCATTGGCCGATGCTAAACCGCAAGCTGCGGACGATCGATTGGCCACGTTGCAAGTTGCGGCCAAGGCCGTGATGGAATCCCGCCCGAACAATTTGCTGATCTCGACAAAACTGCAAACGGTTCTTGGTCAACCGGAAACCAACATCAACAAACAGGTCAAATCGCTGCAAACCGCCTTGTCCGAATCGGCCGCGATTTTGAACTTCCGTATCAAGAATGAGTCCGACTTGCCGAAGGGGTTTCCCGAACCGTCCGCACTCGGAGAGATTCAGTTAAAGCACTATCCGTCATACCGCCTCGCCCGCGCGTCGGCCAAAAAAGACAACGCGTTCTTTACGTTGTTCAATCACATAAGAACTAACAAAATCGAAATGACAGCGCCCGTCGAAATGCGCTACGACGAATCCGATCAGAAGTACCAACAAATCGACATGGCGTTCCTCTACGGCGCGCCGGATTGGGGCAAGCTCGGGGACGCGGGAAAGGGCGTGATCGTGGAAGACATTCCCGCGATGTCCACGGTTGCGATCGGCCTCACGGGGGATTTCGATCCGAATCCTTCCACCTACATAGAG
>CAZPUJ010000593.1:0-8434 GCA_964589725.1 uncultured Planctomycetaceae bacterium | reverse complement strand
GGCATACCGGTTTGTTGGGTGAGGTAATACGCCCACGAAAACCGAGCAATCGCAAACGACCGCAGGCAGGTGCCGAGCACGGGAACTCGCAGCCAGAGCGGATCGAGCACGCGCTTGGCCGCGAAGAGTCGTACGGCCACTTGATAGCCCATCAACGCCAGCAGCGCGCTGCCAAACGTACAGGTCAGCCAAATCGCCGCGCCGCCGGCACCCGACAGGCCGAACACGAGCGACTTCAGATTCGGACCTCCCGGTCCGCTGTCGATCAAACCCAAGACGACGATCAACAGCGCGATCACCAGCACGGCTGCGATCAGTTGAAATATCGGCCAGGCGATCGAAGAAAAAAACTCCCGTCGCAGTTGCAGGTTGTTTTCGTAATGCCTGGCCAGATGATTCAAGACTTCTGGCAACGCGCCGCTCGATTCAGCCATCTCGACCATATCGGTCAGCAAGTCGGGAAACGTCCCGGCCTGAGCTCGCATCGCAAAGGAAATCTCTTCACCACAAGCGATCCCGTTGACGACGTTCGCCAGCGCGTCGCGGCACCGCGCGTCGCTCGACTTGTTTGCCGCCAGCTTGAATGTCTGACGAACATCCACGCCCGCTTCCAGCATCGTGCTTAGCGATCGGCACATGTGAGCCAGCGTCTTCAACGGCAGAGGAGCGGACATTTCAGACTCCGGAGGTTCTGTCGCATAGGCTTTCGTGTGTTCCTCGGATTGACGCGCGCGTGGTGCGCACATCATTTTGGCGAGCGGGGGGCGTTAGCCCCCTGATGGGTGGAACGTCTCTGAACATGGCTTCAATCGAATCGCACACGGATTCCAATTCAGAAAGGGAGTCGCCGACCTCATCGGGCAGCGGGGGGCTAACGCCCCCCGCTCGCCTGGTGGGTTGCGGGTGTTGCCCGCGTTAGGTGGTGCGTTTCATGGAATCTGAATCATGCTCTCCATTCTGGGGCCAGCACACAGTCAACGCCGCGACGGCACACAGCGACACATCCGCGAAGTTTAGCCACGTCGATGCTTGATGCAGCCGCTGGAACCGTTCGTCGCGAGCCGCTTCGGGATGACTGACAAGTTCGTACAGCGGCAAGAAGACGGTGAAGTAGTCAACGAACATTAAAACCAGCGCGGCGGCAAGCATCCCAACGAAGAGCATCCAACGTCGGCGAGGCGACTCTCGCCGCAAAGCCACCGCGCCGCAAGCCAGTCCCAGCCCGACCAGCACAAAACCAAACAAGTAATACGGCGGGAATCGCAACGCGGCGAGTTCGTTCTTGATCAACGAATCAAACGCCGGTGAGGTCGCTTCCCGCACTGACGTCACCACGAACAACACCGCCGCGCCAATCCAGGCCGAAAGCGCGAAGCGAGCGATCGTCAGACAGAGTCGTTGCATGACCGAAGTTTAAGGAGTCAGGGGTCAGGAGTCAGGAGGCAGGAGGCAGGAGGCAGAAAGACTATTCCACCTTTCCTCAATCGACGTTGCTCTACACAATGCCGCGCCGAATGGAACTCAACACGAAGGAGCCGCACCATGAATGGACGCAAACCTGCCAAGCCAGCTCGCGCCGCTGGACGCTCGCACGCCTCGAAGTTGCTGCGCCGATCCGGCACGCCCGTCACTCGAGCCAAAGCGATCAACGGCAAGGGCCAGCAGACGATCGGCGGCTATTTGATTCAACGGTTGCAGGATTACGGTGTTTCGGACGTGTTCGGCATTCCGGGCGACTTCGTATTGCAGTTTTATGGCATGCTGACCGATAGCCCGATTCGAGTCGTCGGCACGACGCGCGAAGATTGTGCGGGCTACGCGGCCGATGGGTACGCTCGCGTGCATGGCTTGGGAGCTGTCTGCGTCACGTACTGCGTTGGCGGGTTGAGCTTGTGCAATTCGATCGCCGGAGCGTACGCGGAGAAGTCGCCGGTGATCGTCATCAGCGGCGCGCCGGGCATGGAGGAGCGCCGCTCCGATCCGCTGTTGCATCATCGCGTGCGGGACTTCAACACTCAGCGCGAGGTCTTCGAAAAGATCACGGTCGCAACGGCGTTGCTCGACGATCCACTGACGGCATTTCGTGAAATCGACCGCTGCTTCGAGGCGGCCGTGCGGTTCAAGCGGCCGGTGTATTTGGAACTGCCGCGCGATCGCGTGCGGTCGACGGCGTTGTTTCCGCACAAACCCAGCCTCGAAACGCCATGCAGCGAAAAAGAAGCTCTGCGCGAAGCGATCACCGAGGCGGCGGCAACGATCAACCGAGCGAAACGGCCGGTGATCATCGCGGGGGTCGAGATTCATCGCTTCGGCTTGCAGGACGCCGTCATCAAGCTGGCCGAGAAACACGAAATCCCGATGTGCGCGACGTTGCTCGGCAAGTCGGTCGTCAGCGAAAAGCATCCGCTGTACCTCGGCATTTACGAAGGCGCGATGGGCCGCGAGCACGTACGGCAATACGTCGAAGAGAGCGACTGCGTGATTCTGCTAGGCACGTTTATGACCGACATCAATTTGGGCATTTACACGGCTCACCTGGACCCCGCGAAGTGCGTTTACGTCACCAGCGAAAAGTTGCGCATTCGGCATCACCACTTCCATGATGTGCTGCTGCAGGATTTCATTCACGGTCTGGGCAAAGCCGACTTGCACCCGCCGAAGTTTTCAGGTTCTGTTCATCGTGAGGCCGACGACGAGCCGTTTGTGATGAAGCCCGAAGCCCCGGTCACGGTGCGGCAACTCTTCCGGCGAATCAACAAACTGCTGGACGACACAATGGTCGTTGTGGCCGATGTCGGCGACGCGCTTTTCGCGTCGGCCGACCTGACGATCCATCGGCGGACCGATTTCCTCAGCCCGGCGTACTACACATCGATGGGCTTTGCGATCCCTGCCGCCGTCGGCGTGCAAGTCGCAAATCGCGACCGCCGGCCGATTGTGATCGTCGGCGACGGAGCGTTTCAAATGACCGGCCTGGAACTCTCGACCGCCGTGAAGCTCGGCTTCAATCCGATCGTGCTGGTGCTCAACAACAAGGGCTACACGACCGAACGCTTCCTGCAAGAGGGCCCGTTCAACGACATCCCCAACTGGGCTTATCACCGCTTGCCCGATTTGCTCGGCGGCGGCTGGGGCTTTGAAGTGCGAACCGAGGGCGAACTCGATCAAGCTCTCAAGGCGGCGTTGAATAACAAAGACAACTTCTCGCTGCTGAACATTCATTTGCAGCCAAACGACATCAGCCCGGCACTCGAACGGCTGACGAAGCGGTTGTCGAAGAAATTGTGAAGTAGGTCAGCCTTTCCAGGCTGACCGGTTCTGTGGCACCGTGGAGAATTCGGGTCAGCCTGGAAAGGCTGACCTACATCAAAACACCCGCTCCAGCACGCGGCCGCGGCTGATCGGATGCGGGCGATTCAAGGGATCGTGAATCTCGCTCTGCGGGTCGATGCCCAGGGAATGAAACAACGTGGCGAGCAAATCGCCCGGCTCCACAGCGAAGTCCCTGGGATACGCTCCGTCCTTGTCGCTTGAGCCGAGCACTTGACCGCCGCGTACTCCCACCAGTTGACTTGGTCCAACGGCACTCCCGCTTCGACCAATCTTCGAGCAAGCAAGCAACTCTGTCCGAACTTGTGCCGGCCGTATCGGTCGCGTCGTTGCGGAGGTTCGCGGTTGAGGTCGAGCGCCTCGCGTGCCCGGCGGCCGCCCAGCAAATCCATCGCTTGTTGGGAGTCGGTGATGTATGTGGTCCACGTTCGATCTCCTCGTGACGTGTTGGCTTTCGGATCGACGTGACTTAACAGCCCAGTGCGCGCGGCCAGGCGAACGTCGGACACGCCGTCTTGCAAAGCCAACTCGGGAATCTTGCACTCCTTCTCGGACGGATCACAGGTTAATCGCCAAGGATCCCAACGGCTTCCGAGAAACCCGCCATGTTGTCCCGGATAAAACGGGACATTGAAGATCGGTTCGGGAATCACGACGGCGGAGGGAATTCCCGGTGGAGCTGACTTGAACCGCTTGATGATCGAGCTATAGGTGGGAAAGTCACTGCGACTATCGACCACATCGTCGCGTCCCTTGCCAAGCGGATGAAGCACGCCGGTCATCATCTCGTAACTGCTGCCGGGGTGAGACGGGTTGTCGGTATGAACCGCTCGCAACACGCACAACTTGTCGAGGATACGCGCCGTGTTCGGCATCAACTCGCCAACGCGAACACCCGGGAGACTTGTCGGAATCGAACCGAACGGACCACGAATTTCGGCCGGAGCATCGGGCTTGGGATCCCACGTCTCGTGCTGCGGTGGACCACCCGTCATCCATAGGACGATGCACGACTTCGCACGGCCGAAACTGGGATGAATATCCTCGGCCCGCGCCCGCCTGGCCGCAAAAAGTTGCCGCAGCGGCAGACCGAACGCGCTCAAGCTTCCCAGCCGGAACATCTCGCGGCGCGTGACGCCATCGCACAGTCGAGTACTCGCTTCCATCAGACTCAACATGCGGGACTCCTGACGGAATCAGGCCATGAATTCCCTCGCCATACTTATGAGCCGGAAAGATTGTAACCATCGAATGTCTCCACGAAATCGTCAAGACTCCTTCGCGAGGAAATCACGGCAGGCTAATTGGTCCGATTGCGTGGTCTGTGCGGTCATACAAGCCCGAAGCGCAAGCGAGAGATTTCTGCGGATTTCTCTCGCTTGCGCTTCGGGCTTGTATTTCAACCAAGACGCAGACTGAAGAATTAGCCAGCCGTGGCGGGGAAATCGGTACGTGATTCATCCCGAAATCGCAGGGATTTCACAACATCAGTTCCAAAAGGGCGCGAAGTTCCTCATCACTGACATCGCGAGGATTGCCATCCATGCTGTTGCCCCGCGAGCCTTTGACCAGCGCGGGGAGTTGGTCTCGCGTCACGCCCACTGCGGAAAGGCGTTTGGGAATTCCGAGCCGCTGGTTGAGCGTACGGATGACGGCTTGGAAGTGCTGCGTCGCAGTGTCGGAGGTGCAGTTGAAATCGAGCGGCGGGAGGTCGGGTTCGCCGCTCAGCCAGTGGCTCGACAGCCGACCGAGTTGGGCGAGATCGGCCTTCGCGACCTGGCGATTGATTTGCAAAGCGGCTGGCAGCATGACGGCACAGGCGAGTCCGTGCGGCACTTTCGCATGAACGCCCAACGCCGCTGCGACTCCATGTGCGAAACCGAGTCCGGAGTTCGCGAGCGCCATGCCGGAAAGCAACGCCGCGTGAGACATCGCCTCGCGCGCGGAACGGCAATACAAGTCGCTCGACAACTGGAACATCGCGGGGAGCGCCAGTTCGAGACCTTGCCAACCGAGTGCTCGCGGAATCGGTCTGGCTCGACGTGAAATCAGGCTTTCGATGAGTTGCGTGATCGCGTCCATCCCCGTGTACGCCGTGATGTCCTTCGGCAGCGAGACAGTTAACTCCGGATCGACCAGTACCACCTTCGGCACCATCAGATCGCTGCGCAAACTTTTCTTGAACGGCGGATCGAACGACGAGATCACCGCGTTCTTGGTCGCTTCCGTACCGGTGCCGGCTGTTGTCGGCACGGCAAGAACTGGCAACGGTGGTCGCTCGATCTTCAGTCCGCGACCGACTCCTTCGAGGTAGTCTTTAACCGAACTCTCAGTCGACGCTTGCGTCGCGAGAGCTGCCACGGCTTTCGCGAGGTCGATCGCCGAGCCGCCGCCGATGGCGATGATCAGATCGCCGTCGCGAGTGCCGATCTCGCGCAGTCGCGCGACGGCGAAATCAACATCAGCGACTTCCGGCTCGCGGGTTTGAGTCGTCAGTCGTTCGACAGCCACACCCGCCGCTCGCAAGCTCCGGCATAAGTCGTCGAGGATGCCGTTGGAATCGAGCGTGCGCGACCCGCTGACCACGAACGCTCGCGTGCCCAGAGATTTCGCGAGCGAGCCAATTTCCACGCGGCGGCCCCAGCCGAACACGATCCGAGGCGGGGCGAAGAAGTCGTAGTGCATGGGTGGATTTATCCCTCACACGGCCATCCGTGAGACATTCTGGCGAGCGGGGCGGCGTCAACCCCCCGGTGCATTCGCCGCAGGACCGGGGGGGCTGACGCCGCCCCGCTCGCCTGTTTCATTCGTGGCCGCGCGGGGTATAAGGTTCGGAGGTCAGAGGTCAGAAGACTGTTGAGTGCAAGTTTGCGGTCGGCGGTCTAGCGGCACAAGCGAACTCTGTCACGAAGCTCGCGACAGTGCGCGGCCGGACGACTACAATTCCTCGCCAATCTTTGACCGTGCGTACGAGTCAAAACATTTTTAAGAAAACGAGGACATTCCAACATGCGCCGCTTCTGCTCGAATGAGCGACAGGCTTTGTGGGCTTCCGTGTTGTGCTTGGGGGCTGTGGCCGGCTGGGTCGCGCGGCTGAATGCGGAAGTCGCTCCCGAAGTGAAGTCGCGGTTGACCGAAGAGTTGAAGTACATCGCGGCGGATGAATTGGAAGGGCGCGGCGTCGGTACGAACGGGATCAACTTGGCGGCGGACTTCGTGGCGAAAGTGTTTCGCGAGGCGAAGCTCGACGTCGCCAAGGCTGGCGGCGATTCGTTTCAAGAATTCACGATGACGACCGGCGCGAAGCTCGGCACCCCCAATGTGCTCAAGCTGGTCGGGCCGGAGGGCAAGACGATCGAACTGGCGATCGACAAGGATTTTCAAGCGTGCTCGTTCAGCGCGTCCGGCACGTTCTCCGGCGATTTGGTCTTCGGCGGTTACGGCATCGACGCCGCGGATTTGAAGTACCAGGACTTCGAGGGAATCGACATCAAGGGCAAGGTCGTGATCGTGATGCGGAAGGCTCCGCAGCAGGCGAATCCGCATGGAGGGTTTGCCGCTCCACATGGCGGAACTTCGCGGCATGCGGATTTGCGGACGAAGATCAGCAACACGTTCGGCAAGGGAGCGGCCGCGATCTTGCTGGTCAACGACCCATACACCAGCAAGAAGGACGTTGAACAGGCCAAGCAGCGAGTCAAGGATTCGTCCGAAAAAGTCGTCACGGCTGCCGAGACATTGCTGGCGGCGGACGAGAAGAACGAAGCGGCCGTGAAGGAGGCTCGTGAGAAACTGAAGGCCGAGGTCGACAAAGTCCAAAAGCAGCGGGACGCCGCCGAAAAAGTCGATCGCGATCCACTGATGAAGTTCGGTTACGGTGGGTTCAACCAAGGACAAAATGTGCCGATCATCCACGTCACGCAGAGCGTGGTTGATCAAGTTTTGCAGGCCACTTTGAAAAAGTCGCTTGCGGAACTGGAGGCCGACATCGACAAGGATCTCAAGCCGAAGAGCACCCTGCTGACAGGCTGGAAGGCGGAAGGTACTGCGGCAGTGGAACTCGTGAAGTCGGACGTCAAGAACGTGATCGGGGTGCTGGAAGGACAGGGCGCTCTGGCCGAAGAAACGGTCGTGGTCGGAGCGCATTACGATCACCTCGGCTACGGCGGCGAGAATTCGCTAGCTCGCGGATCAAAGGAGATTCACAACGGCGCGGACGACAACGGCTCGGGCACAGTCGCGCTCTTGGAACTGGCTCGGCGATTCGGCGCGCGAAAAGAAAAACTGCCGCGGCGCCTGGTGTTCATTGCGTTCACGGCGGAAGAATCGGGACTGTTCGGTTCGGCCAAATACTGCAAGGATCCGCTCTATCCACTCGACAAAACCATCGCCATGATCAACATGGACATGGTCGGTCGGTTGAAGGACGACAAACTGATCGTGTACGGCACCGGCACGTCGAAGCATTGGAAGGACGAACTGGAACGGCTGAATGGGTCCGTCAAATTTCAACTGTCGCTCAAACCCGAAGGGTTCGGCCCCAGCGATCAGTCGTCGTTTTACGCTCAGAAGATTCCGGTGCTGCACTTCTTCACTGGCACGCACTCCGAATATCACCGACCGACCGACGACGTGCCGCTCATCAACTTCGACGGCATGGCCCGCGTGATTGATCTTGTCGAGCAAGTCGTGCTCGAAACCGTGCAGACCCCGGCCAAGCCGGAGTACGTCGAGGTCAAAGGACACGGTGACGCCGGCAGTGAACGCAGCGGTGCCGCCCGGCCGTATTTCGGTTCGATCCCCGATTTCGGCAACGACACGCCTGGGTATGCGCTTTCCGGTGTCGCCGCCGAAAGCCCGGCTGCAATTGGAGGATTGAAAGGTGGCGACATCATCGTCGAACTTGGCAAGCAGAAAATCGGCGGCTTGGATGACTTCGACCTCGCGCTGCGAAAGTTCAAGCCGGGCGAGGAAGTGGAAGTGGTCGTGCTCCGCAGAGGGGAACGAGTGACGTTGAAAGTGCAACTCGCCCAGCCGAAGTAGTGTCGGCCGGGCCGACTGTGATCAACGGCAGAATATCGGCGGCGATGACAACGATTGCTTG
>CAZPUJ010000592.1:0-6559 GCA_964589725.1 uncultured Planctomycetaceae bacterium | reverse complement strand
ATAGTCGTGCTCGAAGTCGAGAATGTTGCTCAAATTCGCCCCGCGCCAGCCGTAGATCGACTGGTCCGGGTCGCCGGTGACCGCCAGGTTCGGCGCGTCGATCGACAGGGCCCGCACGATCGTGTACTGCGCCAGGATGGTGGCCTGGTATTTGTCGACCAGGATGTACCGGAAACGCTCGTCGAGCACGGCGCGCGTTTCCGGGTTTTCGCGCAACAGCGTGGCCACGTGCAGCAGCAGGTCGTCGAAATCGACGGCGTTCGATTCGCGGAGCCGCGTTTGGTACGCAGGGTACACGCGTGACAGGACGACGGTCTGAAAATCCATCGTCGCCTCGCGGCGAGCCTGCTCGATTTCCTCGGGGGTCACCAATTCATTCTTCAGCCGACTGATCGCGGAGTTGATGCGAGCCGGCGCGTATTGCGACGAGTCGAGATTGAGATCCCTCAGCGCCCGCTTGATGACGCCACGTTGGTCATCCGTGTCGAAGATCGTGAAGTTCGGTTTGAGGCCGACCAGTTCGGCGTACTCGCGTAGCAAGCGGGCGCAAAACCGATGAAATGTGCTGACCCAAACTCGCGAACCGGGAACGAGCGTCTCGACGCGATGAGCCATTTCCTCGGCTGCTTTGTTCGTGAAAGTGACCGCCAGCATCCGCCGCGGCGACACGCCCCGGTCGATCAACCGCGCGATGCGGTGCGTGATGACGCGTGTTTTCCCCGACCCCGGGCCGGCCAACACCAGCAGCGGCCCTTCGAAGTGTTCGACGGCGGCTCGCTGCGATTCGGTCAAATGGCATTGCACGACAGAACTCCCTTTCGCGGTTCGCTTCCCTCACGACGCTTCGGACTTTAATTCGGACTATAGAAGGTGCCCGTCGGAGCGAACAGGAGTTGGGTCAAATGGAAACTTGTTGCAGCCGAAGCCCGCACCAAGCTGTTTGCTGACATCCAACTGAGACGTCACCCGTTGGCCATTCCGCTCGCAGGGCCGCCCCTACGCCGAGGCGCGGCGTTCGTTGGCAGTGAGATGTAGGTCGACCAGCGAATGGATGTTACCTCGCACAGGCGACGCAGCGAAACGGCCGTCGGGCGCGGCGACCTGCATCGGGATGCCGGAGATCGGGTTGAGCATCGTCGAGACGACTTGGCCCGTGATTTCGGAACCGGCGACGACCGCGAGGCGGAAGCGTTTGAGAATTCTCGGCAGAATGGTCTTGATCGTGAATAGGGCCAGCGGAGATCCGAGGCATAGACGCGGGCCGGCTCCGAACGGGAGATATGCATACGGCGACGGAGTGATCGTCAGCCAGCGATCGGGATCGAAGTGGTCGGGTCGGGGAAACAGGTCGGGGCGGTGATGCGTGATGAACTGGCTGAAGATGATCGGCGTGCCGCGCGGCAATTGCAGCGAACCCAGTTCGACAGGCACGCTGTTGACTCGCTGCGAGTACGCCGAGGCCGGCAACACGCGCATACTTTCGCGGAGTACACGATCCAGCAGCGAACCTTTGGCTGCATCGAAGGTGTCGATCGGTTCGTCGTACAAGCCGGCACCTAGTTCGCGGTTGAGGTCGCTCATGACTTGCGGGTGTTGAGCCAGCAGGAACAACGTCCAGGCCAACGAGTGTGCGGACGTCATGTGAGCGGCGGCGAACAGCAAGGCCACGTGGCCGACAAGCTGCTCTTCCGTGATGCCTTGAATCAAGTCATGAACGCGAATGAGCTGCGACAGCAGATCATTGCCGGGTGTGGCGCAGCTTCGCCGCCAGCGGATGAGGTCAAAGATTCGCGATTCGAGACGCTCGGCCTGTTGCAGCAGCCGCTCGTAGTTGGGCATGAACTCGTCCGTCGGCAAAAACGCGGCGAGGCCGAGTTGATGATTCATCTCGACCCACGGATCAAGCATCTCGCCGATTTCGAGAGCGAATTGCAACTGATCCATACCGAACAAGATCGCGCTGGTGACCTTACGCATAAGCACGGTCATCTCGGCGGACATATCGACCACCCAGCCGGGTTGCCAGTCCGACAACATCCGGTCCGTGAAGGTTTCGATGCTGTCGCGATACAGGACAAGCGAGCGCTTCTCAAACGGGCTGGATACCAAACGTCGCTGCTGCTTGTGCTCATCGCCATTCATGCTGAGCAGGCCGGACGTCAGACGCCGTTGGGCCGAGTCTTTCGGACCGCGCAGGGTGAAAAACCTGGAATGAAAGGTTCGTGTGTCACTCAACACGTGGTGGTTCAGCTCGGGGCTGAAGATGAACACCAACTGCTGCTCGGCTTGGCGCAGGACCGCCAGATCACCGTGCTGGCGAAACAGCCGTCGCATGCACGCGATCGGGTCGACCACAAAATCTTGCAGACGACTATCCGTCACCGGCGGGTTTGTCGTCCACTGGCTGATGTCACGCGTTGGCCGATCCATCGAGACAAACTTTCTATCCGGCATTTTGGAGGTGAACCTTTAAGGGTTCTTCCGGGGTTGCGGCAAGAGGACTTCAACAATTCTTCGTCTTGCGTCCAGGAAGTGAATTTCCCTAAAACCCCGCCATGTCAATCAGGATTAGGAACGGTCGACGATGAAACAACCTTGGCAGTCGGCAGGCTGGTTCCTAATGGCGGCAATCTTGGCCGGATGTGGTCGTGGTGATTCGTCGACATCTTCGAACGGCCATGCCACGGACAATACGGCGACGGTCCCGTCGAGCCATGTGATGCCGGCGGATCGAGATCAACTCGCGGATGCAACGGAGCAATCGGGCGTCGTGCCGACGGCGGGGATAGCCCGTTCGGGAAACAAGCCGTTTGCCGAAAAGGACGACGATGACCGGATCGTCGAGCCGGAAAAAGACTCTCCGGAATGGTTCAACCTGCAGATCACTCAGATCAAATTGCGGCCGCTGCAAGACGCGGATGACCAGGAAAAGGTGAGTCAACAACGCCGCGAACGGAACCAGCAGATCGTCGACTTGGCAACCGAGGCGATTGCTCGAACGCACAACGTCAAGTCGAAGGAACGTATCTTCGATTTGTCGGTGCATCACCTTTTGGAAGCCGAGTTACAATTGGCTTTGGCGGGTGATCGCGACCACATCGACGCCCTGTATGAGCATGCCAGTTCACTGTACCAACGAAATCCGAAATCCAAATCGGCGGTCGAGGCGGGGCAATCGTTGATCGCGTTTGCGCGCCTGAATGCCCAGCGGTTCGGGCGGCAAGAACCGAAGTGGCTGGAAGAGTACGCTCGGCTGGCACGACAGTTCGCGAAGAACTTCCCATTCGAGGAACGTCAGGCCATTCCCATGCTTCTTGCCGCCGGCCAAAGTTGCGACTTTCACGGGCTGACGGCGGAGGCCATTCAGTGCTACGCCATGATCCACGAACAGTTTCCCGAAAGCCCGGCTATGGAACGCGTCACGCCCATCCTGCGCCGGCTGAATCTCAAAGGCAAGCCGTTGAAGCTCGCCGGCCCGACGATCGGTGGCGGTTTTGTGAACGTCGAGGAACTGGTGGGCAAACCGCTGCTGGTGGTCTGTTGGACAACACAGGCGCAACCTTTCGTGCGTCAGTTGCCGGCGCTGCAAGACTTGCTGACGCAAATTGAACCTGAGCGATTGACGGTCGTCGGCGTCAATCTGGACGACGACGACAACGAATCGGCCGTGCAGACTTTTCTGGAAACCAACGGCTTGAACTGGCAGACAATCCTGCGCACCGAGCCAGGGGAACGAGGCTGGAACAACCCCATCGCGACCTACTACGGCATTCAGTCGGTGCCGCTGTATTGGGTGGTATCTTCCCAAGGGAACGTGGTTGAAACGGCGAACGACGTGAAACAAATCGAGCCGCTGCTGCGAAAATTGATCTCGCCGCCACGCGCGGCCGAAAAGTAGTCGATCCGGAGCCTAGATCTTGCGGATGACGCCGACGACGATCCCGAGCACGTTGACATTGGAAGAATGTGTGGCCTTCTTGGCGGACGAGTTGGATTCGAGGCGGGTTCGGTTGCCTTCATGGAACAGCCGCTTGAAGACCGTTTCTTTTCCATCCACGACGGCGACCACGCGGTCCCCATCGCGGTAGGACTGCTGCTGTCGGCAGACCAAATAGTCCCCCTTGTTGACACCATCATCGGTGAGCGAATCGTCGGCCGCTTTGAAGCAGAAGTGATCGCCGGAACCGAGCACATCGCCAAAGTCGACCTGTTCACCTTCTTTGCTCTCCTTCAGCTTGGCTCCTTGGCCAAATTGGCCGCGGTAGTCAACGGCCGTTTTGCGTTGCGGTTTGTCGCAGAGCTGAATGGCTCGCGACATGTTCGCTTCGCGCAGGATCAGTCCCTTCTTTTCCAGAGCCTTCAAGTGACACATGACGCCATTCGGCGACTTGATGCCGAATTCACTGCCAATCTCGCGCACAGTCGGTCCGTATCCGCGGTTCATGATTTTGTCTTTGACGAATTCGTAGATCTCACGCTGACGTGGAGTGAGGATCGCCGTCTTGTTGCTGAAACTGGTCATCTCATGTCCTCATTAAAGGGAAGTCATCCCGACGAGTGGCCAATTCCCGAGCGAGCTGCCCGACCTCGGGACGCCAACTCAAACGGACACGTGACGCTTTGGGAAAACCGCACATCAGTAGAACTACTAATATACGGCTGTTGCAAGTCAACGGCCTGGATTCTCCGACAGGCTCCGCGACGCCATGGAGTTCCTTAGATGGCCGGCGCGGAAAGGCTCGAAGGCTTGAGCACCGCCGACCTGCCACAGCACCACCAGAGTATGCTGGAGATTAACTCGCGTGAGATGTGGCTGCATCTTGGTATTGGTGCAGCTTGTTGTAGATCGTTTTCATCGCGATGCCGAGTTCCGCGGCCGCCTTGCCTTTGTCTCCCTGATGGCGATCAAGCGCCGCCAGGATCATTTCTCGCTCCATATCCGCGATAGTCCGCGGCGCAGCGGTTACGGCGTTGGAACTGGCCTCGGCAACGACGGGCAGCGGCGCCTTCACGTGCCGGTGAGCGACGCTGCCGGGCAAATCTTCGGGTGTGATCGACTGGCCGTCGGAGAGGATGACGGCGTGTTCCAGTGCATTGGCCAACTCACGCACGTTGCCGGGCCAGTCGTGGCTGGTCAGCGAGTTCAACGTGTCGCGTGTGAGCAGACCGTCGGGTGCGCGGCGGCGTTTCAAGTGCCGAGCGATCAGCGCCTTTGCGAGAGCCGGGATGTCTTCCTTGCGTTGCCGCAATGCCGGCAACGGAATCTCAATCGTGTTGACGCGGAAGAAGAGGTCTTCGCGAAACGCGCCTGCGGCGATCATGTCGGGAAGCGGCCGGTTGGTCGCACAGACAATGCGGACGTCGACGTGAAATGGTTCGTTCTCACCGACGCGACGGACCTCGCCCGATTCCAGGAACCGCAGCAGTTTGACCTGCATGGCCTTGTCGAGTTCGCCCAGCTCGTCGAAAAACAGCGTGCCACCGTTGGCCACTTCCAACAACCCCTTGCGACTGACGTCGGCTCCCGTGAACGCCCCTTTGCGATGTCCGAAAAGTTCGCTTTCGACGAGTTGTTCCGGCAGCGCACCGCAGTTGACGGCCACAAAGGGCATGGCCGCGCGAAGGCTGCGATCATGAATGCGGCGCGCGACCAATTCTTTGCCGGTGCCAGTCTCACCCAGGATCAGCACGCTGGAGTCGGTCGGGGCGATCTTGTCGATCAACCGTTTGACTCGCTGCATGCAGGCGGAATCTCCGACCAGTTCGGAGCCTCCTTGTACGGCCTTTAGGCGATTTTCCAGGGCGATCGCTTTGTGCGTCAACGTGCGCGTTTCCGAGACTCGCTGCAGCGCTTTTTCGACGTCGAACAGACTGCATGGCTTAGGCAGGAAGTCAAAAACTTGCAGCCGGAGGGCTTGAATCGCGGCGTCCATGCTGCCGTACGCGGTGTGGATAATCACCGGCGTGTCGGGAGCGAGTTCTTTCATCCGCGCGACGACGTCCCAGCCGCTCAGTCCGGGCATCTGGAGATCGATGATCGCGCAGTCGAAAGACGTTTTTTCCAGCGCCCTGATGGCGGCGGCACCGTCGTCGCCGATGGTCACATCGTGACCGCGAGCCGGCAATTCGACCGACATAATCTGGCGAATGAGCGGTTCGTCATCGACGAACAACACACGCAGCTTACTGCACGAAGAGGCACTCAAGGCGCAACTCCCGATTCCCGGCGGCGAGTATTTCCCGGCGATCCGTGCCGTGGAAGGGGCGGGGTGATAACAGAACCGGAAAAACGAGGCAACGCCGGGTCGTCAACTGCGGATTTGGGATTTCGGATCGCGGATGGGGGTGCCCAAATTGCCGTCGTGTCCACAATCCGCAATCCGCAATCCGCAATCCGCAATCTTCATTCAAGCGGCGGCGTTTTGCGCGGCGGCGACGCGCGGCAGGCTCAAACGGAACGTACTGCCTTGGCCGGGGCCATCGCTGGTGGCAGAGAGGCGGCCACCGTGGTCGTTCACGATGCGGTGGCTGATGGAGAGTCCCAAGCCGGTTCCTTGGC
>CAZPUJ010000591.1:0-3339 GCA_964589725.1 uncultured Planctomycetaceae bacterium | reverse complement strand
CGGCGTCTGAAAGACCGGTTCCTGGGAGGCAATCTCGGGAACCGAGGCGGCGCGATACGGCCCGTATTTGTAGAACGACTCAGCGGTAAAGAAGATCTTCGCGGCATACCCAAGAACCGCGGCAGCCGCCATCAGCAGCAGAAGACGAACGATGTGCTTGGGCATGGGTTTCCGCCTTGCAGATGACGCTCCGGCGTACCTCCATCGACAGTTGCGCGCCGTCTAGTTGTTCTTCGCGCCTTCCTGCACCCAGACCCGTAGTATTTCGATCTCGCGATCGCTGAGCTTTTCGCGTCCGTGCGGCATGCGGATCGAGGCATTCGCCCGGCCCTCCACCAGCATGTTCAGGGTGCTGGTCAGCGGGTCGCCTGGGATCACGAATGTCCCGTACTTGCCGCCTTTCATGAAGGTCTCGTAGCTACTCATATCGAAGGCGCTCGCGATGTAACCGGCGCCGCCCGGTACGTGACACTCGAGGCAGTACTTCTTGAGAATCGGCTGCACATTGGCGCTGAAGCTCACGTTACTCGGTGAGCACGCGGCCAGCATGATCACCCAGACGATGACCGCCCCGCAGTAACCGACATGCCTGACCATCGGCGATCCTCCGGTAGGGTGCCCGCCCGGGCAGCTACTTCATCTGGTCGATGACGTATTCGACGGCCGCCTTGACGTCGGCTTCCGTCGCGGCGCCACCCTTGGGCGGCATCGGCCCCTTGCCTTTCATGACGACTGCCGTCAATTCTGCGGGTCCCTTCTTGATCAACGGCGCCCACGCCGCCTTGTCGCCGAACTTCGGCGCCAGTGCCGCATGGCAGCCTGCGCAGGCCTTGTCCCATACCGCCTTGCCGTCAGCAGCAGCGACCGTCGTTACCAGCGCCGCAGCTACCGCCCCGAGAACAACCAGCACTGCCCGTTTCATCTCATTCTCCTTTCCAGCCGAAAACGAAAGATATCCAATTGGCAAGTCATCTGTTTCTGGGGTGAACAGCAATCTTCGTGCGTCCGAAATACCCGGATGTGTGGCCCTGCGCCACACCCCTCATGCGCAAGTTATCATGTTGAATCGTTTCTGGATTGATCTGGATCAAGTTAGGTGGCTGAGAGCCGCGTAGGCTCTAGCAGTTTGCACATTCGTGGAGCAGCTTTAGTTAGTATGTTCAATGCTTCCCCGGACACGGCCCGAGGTGAGGTCGATGGAACATAGCGCAAGACCTGCTTTCAGAGCGCGCCTGATCCTGATTGCGGGAGCCGTCGTCGCAGGATCGTCGCCTGCCACCCTGGGCGCGGTGGAAACAATCCAGCCGGGCGCGACCGACGACTTCCGTGCCACGTACGCGACTCCGCAGGATATTGCTGAGGGCAAGCGCCTGGCGGATACCTCGTGCGCCCGCTGCCACGGCCCGGTCGGCATCAGCACGGCGAAGGGCGTGCCGCATCTCGCGGGCCAGCGCGCGGTTTACCTGCACTTTGAACTGCAGGCCTACAAGTCGGGGGCTCGAGGCAAGAACATGATGGTCGACGCCGCCAGGTTCCTGAGCGACGACGCCCTGATCAAGGTGGCAGCCTGGTATGCCAGCCTCGATCCCGCCCAACCCGCAAAGGCGGCCACGACTTCAACACCCGCCGGCCCCGACCCGGTCAGCGCCGGAAAAGCGGCTGCGGCCAGTTGTGCAGGCTGTCACGGCGAGGCCGGGATCAGCAAGATCCCCGGTATGCCGAGCCTGGTCGGCCTTGATCCCAAATACCTGGTCGCGGCCATGAACGGCTACCAGAACGGTCAGCGCAAGCACGACATGATGAAGGCATTTGTGGCGGGACTCGGCGATACGGACATGAATAACATCTCGCTTTTCTACGCCGCGCAGAAGCCGGGAAAGGCACAGACTCCCGCGCCTGGAAACCAGGCAGCCGGCAAGACGGCCGCTGCTGCGTGCGCCGCTTGCCATGGTGAGGCCGGTGTCGGCACGGGCACCGCGCCAGGCCTCGCGGGTCAGGACGCGCAGTACTTCGTGGCGGCGATGGCTGCATACAAGGATGGATCGCGCGCCGACCCGATGATGAAAGGCCCGGCAGCATCCACCAGCGACGCCGTCGCGAAGGATCTGGCCGCCTACTACGCGAGCCTGCAGCCGCAAGCACCCAAGGTAAGCAAGACCGTGAACATGGCCGACTGGGCGCAACGTTGCGACCGCTGCCACGGCATCAACGGCAACAGCACCGATCCGCGGATGCCTGCACTCGCGGCGCAACGCGTGGAGTACCTGGAAACGGTGCTGGATGCCTACCGGACGGGTGCGCGCAAGAGCCAGGCGATGGCAGCCATGTCCAACGTTCTGACAGCGGAGAATATCAGGGACCTCGCGGCCCATTATTCGCGCCAGAAGGCGCGTGCCGTCGTCTACGTGGTGCTGCCGGCAAAAAAATAGGCTTGATCGAAGGGAACCGACGATGACTGAATCCCCGCTGCACCGGCACTATCGCCACTATTCCGAACTGCCTTACAGCCTGCGCGCGCTGTACACGGCGGTGCTGGTCATGCTGAGCCTTGGTTATCTGTTCGCATTGATCTACCTGTTCCACACTTATTCGGGGCGGGACGGCGATCCCAAGGGAATGTCATACGAAGACCTGGTGATCGCCTACACCGGCAGCGGCGAGGCCTCCCGTCTTGAATCGGCCCTGCGTGGGCCGATGTCGACGATGCTGCCGCCCGATGAACTCAACAGCATCGTCGACTGGCTGCAGAAAGGCTCGGATCGTTCCGGGTACGAGACGCTGATCAGGCCGGTCATGGATGAGCGCTGCATGAGTTGCCACGATGGCAGCAACCCGCACCTGGCGAATCTTTCCAATTACGACAACCTGATGAAGGTAACCGAACAGGACACGGGTACCGACATCTTCACGCTGGTCCGCGTGTCGCACATCCACCTGTTCGGGCTCAGCTTCATATTCTTCATCCTGGGATTCATCTTCAGCCATGCCTACGTGCGGCCGGTGTGGTTCAAGTGCGTCGTCATCGTAATGCCCTTCATTGCCCTCGCGACGGATGTCAGCTCGTGGTACTTCACCAAGCTGTTCCACCCATTCGCCTGGCTGGTGATGGCCGCCGGCGCGATGATGGGCCTGAGCTTCGCATTCATGTGGGTCGTGTCCATGTATCAGATGTGGCTGTCTGCGAAACCAGAAAAGGTTGCCCAGAGAGAGAGCATCGACAGCCGGGGCGTCGGCTGAACTGAGTCGGGACTCGTCCCACCTCCGTATAAGTGCGTATTGCGCACCCCGTCGCGCCATGATTCATTATTCATATGACGGGCAGCAGCTCGCCATAAGGGT
>CAZPUJ010000590.1:0-6887 GCA_964589725.1 uncultured Planctomycetaceae bacterium | reverse complement strand
GACGCCCGCCTCGTCGAAGAATTGTACCTAACCATACTCAGCCGCCCCCCGACTGACACCGACAGGTCCGTGGCCGCGAAGTACCTGCAAGAGCATTCCTCGCAACGCCGCTCCGCCGCGGAAGATTTAGCGTGGAGTTTGTTGAACTCAATCGAATTTGTCTTCAACCACTGACCGTCAGGGTCGCTATCATGGACGCAGGAACGAAAAGAGCATTGGAGAGCGACAATGACCGTGCAGACATTTCGAGACCTTCTCAGAGCTCAGCCCTTCCGGCCCTTCCGACTGGTGATGTCCAGCGGAGAGAAATACGAAGTCAAGCACCCAGAAACGGCGTGGTTGACTCGCACGGACACCTTAGTGGGCATGGACGAAACCAGAGACGGTGTTCCCTCGCGGTTTACGATGTGTTCGCTGCTGCATGTGACTGCCACTGAGCCTTTGGATGTTCCGTCTGCGGCATGAGCCAATTCGGCGATTGGCGTTCAAACCAATCTGAAATCAAAAGGAGTCGTCGATGTCCTCCTCCGCTCGATTCTGTGACGGAGTTCACCGCCGTGACTTGTTGAAAGTCGGATGCGCGAGCACTCTGACCGGGATGCTCACGCTGCCGGACTTTTTGGCTCGACACACGCGCGCGGCGGACCTGAGCCAGGTCGCGCGGGACAAAACTAAGGACGACGTCTCGCTCATCATTTTGTTCTTGAAGGGCGGGCTGGCCACGATTGACACGCTGGACCTCAAGCCGAACGCGCCGCCGGAATTTCGGGGTGAGTTCAATCCGATTGACACCAACGTGCCCGGCATCCAGATCGGCGAGCACACCCCGCGATTAGCACAACAAGCTCATCGCTTCGCCTTGCTGCGGTCGCTGACACATCCGAACAGCGATCACGGCGGAGCGGATCATTACATGCTGACCGGCTACGCGCCGTTGCCGGGATTCAATCCGAACCTGCTGCCGAACAATCAGCGGCCGGCGCATGGCTCGATCGTCTCGAAGGTGCTCGGCCCGCGCGGTGCCGTGCCTCCGTATGTCTGTTTGCCGAAGATGCATCCGTCGGCGGGACCGGCGTATCTCGGCTCGTCCGCCGCGCCGTTTGTGGTCGAGGCGGACCCGAACGCTCCGAACTTCAGCGTGCCCGACCTCGTGCCGCCAGTCGTTGTCGACGCGAACCGCCTCAGCGATCGCCGCGGTTTGATGCGCAGCGTCGAACGGTTTCAGCAGTCGAGCGAAGTCGCAGCAAACTCGAAAGCCCGCACGACTTCGGCCTTTCGCGACAAGGCATTTGACTTGATCACCTCGCCGGCGACGAAAGCCGCGTTCGACATTCATGCCGAATCGGACAAGCTGCGAAACGAATACGGTCGGCATTCGCTTGGCCAGTCGTGCCTGATGGCGCGACGACTCGTTGAAGCAGGCGTCCGTTGCGTGACCGTCGATCATTCGAATTGGGATACTCACAACGACAATTTCAACGTGTTGAGAAAAGAACTGCTGCCGCAACTCGACACTGGTCTGACGACATTGCTGCGTGATTTGTCCGATCGGTCGCTGCTTGAGAATACGCTCGTCGTCGTCATGGGCGAGTTCGGTCGCACTCCGCGAGTCAACAACAACGCTGGCCGTGACCACTGGGGTCCGGCCAATTGCATCCTGCTGGCGGGTGGAGGAATTCGAGGCGGTAATGTCGTCGGGGCGACGAACCCCAAAGGCGAAAAGCCCGCCTCCGATCCGCGCAGCCCGGAAGACCTCACGGCCACGATGTGTCACTGTCTGGGCATCGATCCGGACCACGAGTTCTATACGCCAGAAGGCCGTCCGGTGAAAGTCGTCGATGGCGGCAAGGTGATTGGTGACTTGCTGGCGTGAGGAAAGATCAACATGCCGCTCATTCGGCGACTCTATTCGTTCGTCTTGTTCACCGGACTGGCGCTCATCGCCGATGCGCGCATCGCCAACGCTGAGCCTCCCACCATCGCCTACATCTTTCCCGCCGGTGGTCAGCGAGGTACCGCAGTCGATGTTCGAATCGGCGGGCACTTCCTGCACGACAAGGCTGAGTTCTTGCTGATCGGCCCCGGGATCCAAGCGTCCTCGACGATCGAAAGGATGAACACCGTCTGGTTCGAAGGTCCACTCATCACGCAACCCGCGTCGCAGCAGAAAGAGGATTATCCGAAAGATTACTCCGAGCGGATCGAGATCGCAGCAGACGCCGCATTGGGCGTTCGGCTCTTCCATGCCGGAACGTCGCAAGGCATCACTCCAGCGGAGCGGTTTGTCATCGGTGACTTGCCGGAAATCATCGAGGACGAACTCAACGGATCTTCAGAGACGAACAAAATCACACTACCGGTCACGGTCAACGGCCGCATCTTTCCGCGAGAGGACGTCGATGATTGGTCGTTCGCGGCGAAGGCCGGACAGGTCATCACGTGCGAGGTCAACGCGGCGCGGATCGGTTCCGGTTTGGACTCGCGATTGGAAGTACGCGACCCCAAAGGTCGACTGATCGCGGAGAATTCGGATTATCTCGGACTCGACTCGCTCGTCCGGTTCACCGCGCCGGAAGATGGCAATTACACGGTGCGGATTCACGACATCCGCTTCGACGGTTTACAGCATTTCGTTTACCGGCTGACGATCTCGCCGGGAGCGTGGTTGGACCACGTTTATCCGCTCGGTGTACGGCGTGGTTCGGCCGTGTCGCTGCAACTCTTCGGTGCCAATCTGGCCAATGATCGTACGGAGTTCGCCGTCCCGGCCGACGCGGCGGCGATCGTCGAGAAGCCCGCCCTTTCCGAAAACGCTGGACTGCTGTCGAACGCCCTGTTTGCGACCGACGACATGCCGGAACATCTCGAAACCGAACCGAATGACGAGACGGCGCAAGCCAAAGCCCTTGAGTTACCCGCCGTCGTCAATGGTCGCATTGCGCAACCGGGTGATGTTGATCTCTGGACATTTGCCGGCAAAAAGGGTGACACCTGGCAATTCGAGCTGAATGCGAGTCGGCTTGGCTCCAAGCTGGACGGGGTGCTGACGCTGCTCGGCCCGCTGGACAAGCAGATCGCCACGGTCGATGACTTGGCCAATGGCCAAACCGACTGCGTGCTCACCACGACGTTGCCGGACGACGGCAACTACACGCTACGAATCGAAGACCGGCTCAGTTCCCGCGGCGGGCCGGAGTTCGCATACCGCGTGCGGATCGGGTCGGTTCGCGAGACTCCGTTGCGACTGACGTTGCCGGTCGACGCCGTCACTCTGCTCCGCGGCAACGAAGTACGCGTCAAACTGCTGGCCGAACGACCTCAAAGTTTCGCGGATGAGATTCCGTTGTCGGTCGAGAATCTGCCGGAGGGCGTGACCGTCGCCAACGACCTCAAGCTGGGCAAGGGACAGAATCAGATTGACTTCGTGATCAAAGCCGATGCGAACGCAAAGGTCGCGACCAGCCGTCTGCGAGTCGTCGGAAAGTGGAGGGTCGACGAGGAAGAACGATCGACCGTCGCGATGGTGCAGCGGCAGCCGGGCGACTCGTCATCGAGCGAACTGCTGTTACGCGTCGGCCTGCCGACGCCCTTCAAACTGAAAGGATTTTTCGAGTCGAAGTACGCTTCGCGCGGGTCCATCTTTACGCGGCGTTGTCGCGTCGAACGCAACGGCTTTGCTGGTCCACTGTGGGTCGAGATCGCTGATCGACAGGCCCGGCATCTGCAAGGCGTCACCGGACCGCGGCTGACGATTCCGGCTGACGTATCGGAAATCGAATATCCGTTCACGCTGCCGCCTTGGATGGAGATCGGCCGCACTAGTCGTTCGTGCCTGGCGATCTTGGGAGAGGTCACGGAACCGGACGGATCGAAGCATATTGTGAGCCACACATCGCAGGAGCAAAACGAGCAAGCGATCGTCATTGTCGAACCGAATCGGCTAAGCCTCGAAACCACGCAGGCGACTGTCCGCCGCGTGGCCGGTTCGGAAGTTCGCATTCCGATTCGAGTCAGTCGCGACATCGGCCTACGCGGTGTGGTGCGTATCGAATGCTCGATGCCGCCGCACGTCCGCGACGTTCGTGTTGAGCCCGTCGAGTTGCCTGATGGCACTTCGGCCGGCGAGGTGACGTTCCGATTTGACGCGACGTCGAACGCGACTCCGACACCTGTGGCCGGTGGGGATAGAACGTCGCAAGTGTCTGTCCGCGTCAAGCTCCGCGCGACAATGCTTGATGAGCGCGGCTTGCCGGTGATCGACGAGATTGACGTTCGAGTCATCGACGCGCCGTAGCCACAAGCTGCCAGCTTGTGACGCGACGTGTTGTTGATGGCAACTGCTGGCGACTCGCCAAACTGTCGCTCAGGCCCTGGTGCCCGTATTGATTTGCCTATTCAGGCCACAAGGGCCTGGGCTACTCTGCGTTCGCGGCGGCGCAAGCGAATTCGAGTCGGACGGAAACTTGGCCATTGACCGAGACCTTGCCTGTTAAGAAGAACGCATTCGACATCCGTTCGGTCAGTTCGACTTCGATGTCCAGCGTTTCACCGGGACGGCACATGCGGCGGAACTGGACGTTGTTCAGTCGAGTGGCAACGGGGACTTGGCCCGATGCGAGCGTGGCCGACTTCGCGATCAAGACCGCTCCGGCCTGCAAGGCCGCTTCGACTTGGAGCACTCCGGGGAAGACCGGGAAATGCGGATAGTGGCCGGTGAACACGGGCAGGTCCGGAGCCAAGAACTTCTTCGCGCGAATCTTTGAGTCGGTCAGTTCCACGATCTCATCCAGCCACAAAAACGGGTCGCGGTGCGGGATCGCTTGTTGGATGTCGTCGCGAGTCACGGTGAGCCTCGTGGGGCAGGCATCTCGCCTGCAATCTTGCTCCCTCTCCCCCGCGGCGGGGGAGAGGGCCGGGGTGAGGGGGATTCGTGGGCCGGCGAAGCGTTCGGCCCCCTAACCCTCTCCCCCGCGGCGGGGGAGAGGGAACCGGAAGAAAAATCACACGGTCGCTGCCGCCGGAGTCAGGTATTTGTCGACGTCGTTAGAGACGATCACTCCGTAGTTCATGGCTCCCAGCCAGCCAGACATGATGATGCCGACAGAACCGGCGTGGAACAGGCCGCCGATTTGTTCCGGCAAGTTCTTGCTGACCTTCAGACCTTCAAACTTGGTACCGAAAGAGGCTCCGTTCCAATGCCGTGTGTAATGCTGGAACGTGCGCGGTGTCGAGGCTTCGATGTGATCGACCTTTTCGCGGATGTTCGGCACGTAGCGTTCCAGGCAATCCAGCGTGGTCTCGCACAGGTCTTTCTTTTGGGCTTCGTACTCGGCCTCGGGGAGCGTGGCCCAATCGCTGAAGTTGGCGTTCGTCGACGAGACGACCACATGACGGTCGCTGCCCGGGCGGGTCGCCGGATAATAGAAGGAGAACGTGCGACTGCTGACGTGCCGGCTAAGCATCGCCTCAATGTCGAAGCCTTGGTGCTCGGAGTGAAACAGCAAGTCGCCACAGTAGTCGAAGCCGACACCCGGCTTGAGCGCGATGTAGACTTGGCAACTGCTGTTGTTCAACCGAACGGCTCTCGCTTCCTCAACAAATTCCGGGTCGAAATGCTCTTCGCCGACAAGTTCGAAGATCGTCGACTTGAGATTCGCATTTGACAAGATGCACTGGCAGCCGATTCGTTGGCCATTGACCACGATGCCGGTGACGCGGCGTTCGTGATCGATCTCGATCCGTTCGACAAGACTACGAATGCGGATCTCGACGCCGTTCTTTTCCATTTCGACGCGCATTTGCTGCACAAGCTTGTCGGTGCCGCCTTGAAAGGTGAAAACCCCTTTGCTCATGAAGTTTGAGAACACGATGCCGTAGGTGATGGCCGGGTCTTCCAGTGTCGAGCCGTTGGCGTAAGCGATTGGCTCCATCAACAGCCGCACGACGTCGCTGCGTCCGGGGAAGAATTCCTCGAACAGCTCGCGCGTTGTCTTCGCCTGGTCGTCGTAAAAGTTCATGCCGCGAGCAGTATCGAAGAACCGCTGCACGGTTTCCGCCTGAACGCCGAACTTCTCGATCAGTAACTTGGTGAAGTCCTCGCGATTAAAAGTCGTTCGCAGCGAGAACTGCGGGTTCTCGAAGCGAATGCCCTTGAGCTGGACGATCGAATCAGCAATCTCCGACGTCCAGTACTTTCGGCAGCTCTTGATCATGCCGACCGGAAAGCCGTGTAGTGAGATGTCAAAGATATGCCCGTTGCGGCGTTTGAACCACGTCGCCATACCACCGAGCTGATAATGGTGCTCGAGCAGCAGGACGGAATAACCCGCTCTGGCGAGGATATTGGCCGACGTCAAACCGGCCAAGCCGCTCCCAATCACGACAACGTCATAGTCGCTCTCGACACCCTTCAGAAAGTCTTTCGGCATGCCAATCAACTCACGTTGCCGAGCCACTCAAAAACAGGCAGCCCGCCAATGCCGGTCACTTGCGGGCTGCATCGTCAACGGACAGTTTAGGTCGACACCGGTCGGTTTGCCAACAAACCACTTTCAGCGAAAAAGCCCGGCGTCCACGAAGACGCCGGGCATTCAATTTCGGCGACCAAGTCCTTGATTCGGACAGTCGAAGTGTCCGGGTCAAGGAACACAAACTACTGCATGACGGCACACCAATATGGCCGGCCATCGATGATCATGTAGCCGAACCCCACTTCGGTGCCGGTCAGCATGTTGCCGTGGTGTGCCGGAGACCAAATCCAGCCGTTGATCGCGTCCTCAGGAGTCCGCACGCCCCAATAGATGTTCTCGCGATACGGCAAGCCGCTGTGCTGGAACCAGCCGGTCTCGGCCATCCAGACGGCGTGCTTTTGTGCCGCGAGGCACATT
>CAZPUJ010000589.1:0-8922 GCA_964589725.1 uncultured Planctomycetaceae bacterium | reverse complement strand
ACAGCTTTATCTGCACGGCAACTTGCTGGGCGTCGACATCGCGAAGAACGCGCGGCTGCCGTTTCACCTGATTGATGAGAGCCTGCGGTTCCTCAAGGATGAGAAGTGCATTGAAGTCTCGACCG
The DNA here is from genome assembly GCA_964589725.1 of uncultured Planctomycetaceae bacterium. Taxonomy (GTDB): domain Bacteria; phylum Planctomycetota; class Planctomycetia; order Planctomycetales; family Planctomycetaceae; genus CAYSHJ01. Next base: position 8,797 of record CAZPUJ010000589.1, on the reverse strand, counting down.
CGGATTTTCTGGGACGCGCCTCGTATCGCTTCAACCTGACCGAGCAGGGTCGAACGCGCGCTCGCGAGGCGTTCGAACAATGCCGCTACATCGGTCCGGCACCCGTGCCGCTGGAGGCATATGTCGCGCAGTGCCGGTTGCAAGCGGTTGCCGGAATTCAGTGCGATCCGCAGCGGCTGTTGGATGCGTTTCAGGGACTGATCATTGGACCAAAGTTGTTGGACGAGCTAGGACCGGCGGTCTGCAGCGGTCGTTCGGTCTTCATTTACGGTCCGCCAGGTAACGGTAAATCGACGGTCGCCAAAGGGCTGGGTCGATTTCTCAACAAATACGGCGGCGACATTTATGTGCCGTATGCTGTCCACACCGAGAATAGCATCATCACGCTCTTCGACCCGACGGTGCATTTCACAACGGATCACGTCGATGCCGACAACTCCGGCCCCTCGACACCGTTCGCCGGTGAGCAACGGCAGAAACTGGAAACGGCCCTTGATCTCCGGTGGAGGCGCGTACGGCGGCCTGTCGTCATCACCGGCGGTGAGCTGACGTTGGATCAGCTCGAGCTTCGCTACAACAAGGCCAGCAACTTCTACCAAGCTCCGGTCCAACTAAAAGCCAATGGCGGAGTCTTCTTGATCGACGACTTTGGCCGCCAGATCGTCAGCCCCAAGGATCTGCTCAATCGGTGGATTGTGCCGCTGGAGGAGCGGCTCGATTACCTCACCCTGACCACCGGGAAAAAATTCTCGGTGCCGTTCGAGCTTCTGATCATCTTCTCGACGAATCTCGATCCGCGCGAACTGGTGGACGAAGCGTTCCTGCGCCGCATCCGGCACAAGATCCACATCGGGCCACCCGACCGCGAGATGTTCACAAAAATCTTCCAACTTGTCAGCGAGCAGCGGCAAGTCCCCTTCGATGAACGTGCAGTCGAGTATCTCTTCGCCAACCACTACACTCATGGACGAACGCCAAGGTCGAGTGATCCCCGAGATTTGTTGGAGATTGCCCAGTCTATCTGCCGATTTCGGAATCAGCGTTTCACGCTTTCACAGAGGCTGATGGAGGAAGCCACCTCTCGATTCTTCGGTGAGATTTAACAAAGCGACATTTCCCACCTGCGATCCCCATTCTCGCTGTCCTTTCCGAATTGCCAATCTTCCGGCAACTCTTCGGTGTTTGACCGGTTGCCTGTCCGATTTTCCTTTTGGCTCGTCCCAGTTCCCAATCTGGCTTGCCGACACGGAGGTGTGGCTTGTCGACCACTCGCTTATTCGTTCTGGCACTGCTTTGCGGTGTGTTGACGGGATGTTCGTCGTCGGGCGGCCGTTGGAATTTGCTGGCGAGCCGCGATTCGCGCGAAACGAATGCCGCGCGCAAGAAGCTGAAGGACCCGCGGCGGTTGGATCTGGCGTACGCGAAGTGGCAAGAGCAGGTCGGCAACCTCACGGATGCTCGCGAAGGCTATCAGCGCGTGCTGCATGACGAGCCGCAATCGGTCGAGGCTCAATTGGGCTTGGCTCGATTGGACCAACTCGCTGGTCGGATGCAGGAGGCGGAGCAAGGCTATCGCAAGGCGATGAAAGCCGCGCCCAGCAATCCAATCGTGCTCGATGCCTTAGGACAGTTTTATGCCGCCCAAGAGAAATGGCCGCTGGCAATCGATTTCTCGAGGCAAGCTTTCGCCCTCTCACCGAACGACAAGACGATTCGTTTCCACTTGGCGGTTGCAATGGCGAAGTCCGGAGACATTCAGGGCGCGAAGCCGCATTTCGTCAACGCTGTCGGCGACGCCGAGGCGGATTACAACCTCGGCCTCATCCTGCACGATCAACGCAAGCTTGACCTGGCCGAGCAGTACTTCGTGCAAGCGTCGGTCAAGAAGCCGACCCTCGAACAGGCCCAGTTCTGGCTGAGCGAGATCCGCGTCGAGAAGGAAACGAAGCAATTATTGACCGGCACCAGCAGTCGCCCGCGTCCAGAAATGCAAGCTCCGGCCGGAGCTTTGCCGACGAGCACCGTGATGCAGCCCGTGGCCGTACAAGAACAACGCCTGAGCCCGGACGAAGTGCGCGGCATTCAACAAACGGCTGGTCAGCAACCGTTCGGCAAGAACTTCAACGCTCCAGATCGGCCGAACGGCACCGGCGTTACACACGCTATCGGTCATGCTCCCGTGAACCGTTCGTCATCCGGGAACATGAACACCAACAATCCGTTCGGGACCGGCAATCCGTGGCAAACGCTCAGCCCCGCAGCGGCAACGCCGAGCAATCCTGTCTCCGACGGCAACGGCCTCACACCGCAGCAGCTCGAACAGCTTCGCAATCAGCGGTGAGATCAGAAGCGTTTGGCGTCGAATCAGAATTCGCGTGACATCCGGCGAGCTATCGGCCCTTAGTGTTTGAGCCTGTTCGAAGCGGATCGCTTCGTGACAGAATGCCTCATTCACGGAGCCGGCCATGAACCAGCCCTCACGGGAACGTCCGAGCGAAATCGCTCCCGCATTCGATCAGCTTGCCGCAACGAAACGGTTGCCAGTGGACGATCCGTCGTCGCAATTGGTGCGCGTGCTCGACCAGTATCTCGAAGACCTGCAAGCCGGGCGGTCTGTTAATCGCGAGCGATTGTTGGCCGAACATCCCGATCTGGCGTCGCAATTGGAGCCGTGCCTTGCGGGCATGGAGTTCATCCAACGAGCGGCGGTTCCGGCGACAGGTGTGCCGACGAAACTCGGCGACTTTCGCATTTTGCGCGAGATCGGCCGAGGCGGCATGGGTGTCGTCTACGAGGCCGAACAAGTCACGCTCAAACGCCGCGTCGCGCTGAAAGTGCTCCGTTACGGAGCGGCCTCCGACAGCGAAGCGATGCAGCGCTTCCAGCGCGAGGCCGAAACCGTCGCGACGCTGCATCACACGAACATCGTCCCGATTTTTGCGATCGGCTGCGAGAACGGTGTGAACTACTACGCGATGCAGTTCATCGAAGGGCAGAGCTTGGCTTGTAGTGACCGCATTCATGCGGTCAATGGACCCGATGAATCGGGTCACTACGAACTGGCCAACTGGGGGCTGCAAGCTGCAGAAGCTCTCGCGCACGCTCATCATCGCGGCGTCATTCATCGCGATATCAAACCATCGAATCTAATTCTCGATCCTGACGGGCGGATTTGGCTGACCGACTTTGGACTCGCGAAACGCATTGACGATGTCTCGCTCAGCATGGCCGGAGCGATCCTCGGCACGCCGCGATACATGAGTCCCGAACAGGCGGCAGCGTCGAAGAACCCGGTCGATCATCGGACGGACATCTACAGTCTCGGCGCGACGCTGTACGAACTGGCGACCGGCCGGCCGTTGTTCGAGGCGGATTCGCCGCACGCGGTCATCACGCAGATTCTCACCGCAGCCCCACCCGCCCCACGACTGGTCCGACCGGATGTGCCGCGCGACTTCGAGACGATCATTCTGAAATGCCTCGCGAAGGAGCCGGGCCAGCGCTACGCGACGGCTCAAGCGTTGGCCGACGACTTGCGAGCGTTTGTTGAAGGCCGAGCGATCAAGGCGCGACGAGCGACGTTGGCCGAGCAGGCCGCTCGCTGGTTCAAGCAGCAGAAACGCAGTGTCGGCATCGCAGCCACAGCGGTCGCGGCGACGATCACGATCGTGGTCGGCAGCCTCATCGCGTGGCAAATGCACGGGCAATCGCAGTTGGGATATCTGACGCTCAACACGCCGCGCGAGGGGGAGCAGCGGGCTGAGGTCGCGGAAGTTCTGTCGCTCAATGACCAGCCGGTCGGCTCGCCGTTCACGCTGCCGACGAAGGAGCCGCTCGCACTGCCGGAGGGGGCGTATCGGCTGCGGCTGACCGCGCCGTCGAAGGTCAGTCAGACGTACTTGTTCGACATCGCGGCCGGAGCGTCGGTGACGCACGAAGTCGGATTGGTCAACGAGACGATCGGCCATGCGATCCCGTTGCGTTCGCCGGTGGGAGTTGAGGTCGTGGCGGACGCTGCCAGCGTCCGAGCCGACGCTGGCAGCGTCGGCCACGTTGAACCACGCCTCTTCATCGGACCACAAGACAGCAGCAAGCCGACGTTGCGGTGTTACTCGGTGGCCTCACTGCCGCAGGAGCGTACCGTCCAAGAAGGGTCGTCGATCAACGTGGTTCGCAGCACCGAGCCGCAGCCGTTGTGGGAGGCGAATTGGAGTCTTGAGTCTCCCGATATCATCTCGTTCTTGAAGTTGCCCGCAGACCGCGAGGCGTGGAAGGTGTTGCCCGCGCAGTGGGAAGTGCAGTCGTGGCAGCAGGTGTTGGCGTGGTTCGATCCGTGGTGGTTTCGAAATGGCTCGCCGCCGAAGGTGCTGCAACCAGCGCGTGATCTAAATGGCGATGATGTTGAGGATGTGATTTGGTCCGCGCCGCAGATATCTAATCCGGCGACGGGAGCGATCGGTCCGGGACCGTTGACTCCAAAGGCCGCAATGCTCGTGGCGGCGTCGGGCAAGGATGGCAAACCGTTGTGGTGGTTTCGACCGCAGGACGTGAACGGCAATGCCAGTCGTCCGTTGGGGGAACCGATCTGGTGTGGCGCAGCGATCGTGGCCGTGATGCGTTCGGCCGTCACGGAGGAACTCTGGATCGAAGCAGTCTCACCGCAGACAGGAGAATCGTTGTGGCGGCGGGGTGGGATGACCGCTTTCGCGCCGGGCACAACGATCATGCTTCGAACATCGCAAGGTTCGGAACAGAGGTCTCCCACGACGTTGCTGGTTCAGGCGACGTTCGAGGGCCAGCCGGTCGTGATCGCGGTCATTGGGAATCAACTGTTGGTCTTGGACGCGACGACAGGAGAGCCACGGCGTCCAGCGCAGGTGCTGCCCAGTTACGCGTACTCCGCGCGGTTCGCCGATCTTGACGCGGACGGATTCCCCGAAGCATTGCTGACGTTCATGGCTGAGAGTGGATCGCCGCGGTTCGCCGCCTTCTCGGTGGATCGTGGCGAGCCGCTATGGGAGACGAAAGTGGGCGTCGACTCGCTCCAGTTTCAGAGAACGATGACTTCGCTGCCGTGGCCGTTCGTCGAGGACTTGGACGGCGATGGCCGACCGGAAGTGGTGTTGCCCAGCGACGGTGACAATGGCGACCAAGTGTCGAGCGGTCGCGTTCAAGCATGGACCGGCTGTCGCGCTTTGGAAGGGGCGACCGGAAAGACTCGCTGGGAGCGGCGGTTTCCGATTCGGTCTCGATACGGTCCTCACTTGCATCGCGCGGCCGATCAATACGCCGTCGGCCCGGACCTCAATGGCGACGGACAGCGCGAGCTGTTCACGGTCTCGGTGCGTCGCGAATCTCGAATGCAAGTCGTCAATCAGAGAATGGGCTACCAGCGCGAGCAGTATTCTCTCTACGTCGATTGCTTCTCCGGTCGCGACGGTCAGAGCGTGTGGTGGCAGCGGATTCCGATAGGGCTGTCGGAACTCTCGACCTGGACCGGCACGCCCGACGCGCCGCTGTTGTGGGGTAGCCACGCTCGCCAGAGCGTGGGCGGGGCGATCGCTGATTCCCCACGTTCTGGCGAACGTGGCTACGAGGCGAAGCTCGTGCTGCCGGTGCGGCGTCATGCGGATCAGGGTGGCGACGGGATCGGCAATGCCGGAGCGAGGTTGCTGTTCGTGCTGTCGGCCGAGACCGGTCGCGTGGAACATTCCGCTGAGCATCTCGCGTTTCCACAACTCGTCGATTGGAACAACGACGGGCTGGACGATCTCGCGGTGTTCGTGCCGGACGATCCGCAACAGTTCGCGGCAGGGAACAATTTCCCGGAACGGCCGACCGGTAAGTTCGTCGTGCTCCGCGGTTCGCCGCCGGAAGCGTTTCGGCGACTCGACCGCTGGGTTGAGGAACAAGATTTCGATGGCGATGGATTCGCCGAGTTGTCCCAGCGTTATCACGGCCACGGCGACTACGCGATTCAGATTGCGTCGGGACGCGACGGTCACATCATGTCGAAGTGGAAGACGGAGTGGCCGGAAACACCGCGCAGCTTCACGGTCGGGAACGTGCAATCGTTCGCGCCGCCGCTGGGTGATTTCGATGGCGATGGTCTCGCGGATTTGCTGGTCTCGCGCGAGGGGTACAACTGGGACTTCGAGCGTGTGCGACTCGTCGAAACGGGAAAGGCTCCGCTGTTGATGCAGGCGATCTCCAGCAAAACGGGGAAGCGAATCTGGGGCGGAGTTCCGCTGCCGTTGCCCGATTGGTTGCGGCCGAAGGACGCCGACGAGAACTCCGACGAATGGAAGCAACTGCGAAACGGGCGGCTCAATCCGATTTCGACGCAGGCCGTGGACCTCGATGGCGACGGTCGGCCCGAAGTGTTGCAGTCGCTTCAAATGGTCGGTTATCGCCGGTCCGAACAGGACCGCACTCTCTACAACGAACATCAACAACCCTTCGTCGCGTTGATCGACGGCGGGGCAGGAACGCTGCGCTGGTGCGAACCGCTCTTCGACGCCGTGCGCGGCAGCAACCATCCCGGTCAGGACCACATTCGCATCGACGCCTCAACCGATCTCAACGGTGACGGCACGCGCGATCTGGTGCTGACCGCGCCGCAACAAGACCCACAAGGCTCGTGGTCGCAGAGCCTGCAAGTTCACAGCGGTCGCGACGGGAAAGTTCTGTGGGGACCGAAGCCGCTCGAAGGAGCCAGCTACAACAACAACGATTTCGCCCCGCCGATCGTCAGCGATCTGGATGGCGACGGCCGCCCCGAAATCGTGCTGATGCCAACGAAGCAACCGCACGTCACGGTCCTGCGCGGCGACACCGGCGAACCGCTGTGGACCTGGCAAGGCTCGCAACCGCAGTACTTCCAGAGTCCGGGAATCGCCGTCGTGGCCCAAAGTAGCCGTCACGCTCCGCGTGACGTAAGTCGAACCGCCACCGACGCCGATCGCGCGAACGACGCTCAATCGACCAAGAACGCTGACTCCGCGCTCGGCTCTCCTCACGCGGAGCGTGAGGGCTACGTTGGGCTACGTTGCATCGCCGTTGCCTTCAACGAAACCGGCTCGCAGTGGAACCTCGTGTTGCTCGATCACACCGGCCAGGAACTGGAAAAAATTCCCTGTCAATCGAGTCAACTCTGGTCCCACGACCTCGACGGTGACGGCGGCGAGGAATTGCTGTGGTCAGGCAACAAGATCCAAGCGACTCGCGGGCTGCATGACGTGCTGTGGTCTTGGTCGCCGCCACCGCAGAGCTACGGCGGGGTCTCGCACATTGAGCGAACGGCCGACGGACGTGTGATCGTCGTCATGGGCAGCAGCGACTCGGTGACTCTGCTCGACGGCAAGACCGGCAAGCCGCTCGGTCGCACTTGGAAGAGTTGCAACACCTCGATCAACGAGAATGGCCGGATGCTGGACCTCAATCGGCCAAAGCTGAACTCGGCCGGCGAATCGCCGCGCTTGCTGACGCGCGTCGGCGACAGCCAGGGAATGTTTCCCCATGTCGTTTCGCGAGCCATGCTGCCGGCGGATGACGATGGACGCTACCAACGTAGCCGTCACGCTCCGCGTGACGAGCCTTTCGGAGCACGCGACCGAACCCTTCAAAGAGCTATCGGGAGTCAACCACAAAAGGCTCATCACGCGGAGCGTGATGGCTACGTTGATGATCCACGCCTCGTCCGCCAACTGCCGTGGGCTCCCTCGGCCAGCGAGCAGTCGTTGTCGTCATTCTGGACACTCATGCTCGTGCAGTCGGCGCGAGCGATCATGTTGTCGCTCGTGATTGTGTTGATCCCGTTCGGGTTGATCCGAGCGGGCGTGCGTCGCCGCGAACTCGGCTGGTGGCGCGGTGTGCTGATCGTCGCCGGCATGGCCGTCATCGCGTTGAGCATCGCCGCGATGAAATCCTTCGCGTCAAGCCCCGGAATGAGAGGCCTTCCGTGGGGCGCACAACTCGCGATGGCTTTCGGAGCGTTGCCAATTCTCGCTTGGCTGACGGCGTTTTTGCGAAACGTCTTCCTCGGCGAATGGCGGCGCCTGCGTTGGCTGCTCAGTGGATCGGCACTGGCCGCGCTCGTGCTGGGGGCGGTCATCCTGGCGATGGAGTTGCCGAAGAAGCCACCCGAACAACACTACTCGTGGCACGGCTGGTGGTTCATCCTGTTCTTCGGAGCCTTCGCCGTCGGCGTGTTTCTCTTGGCCTGGCGAGGATTCGGTCCCTACGTCTGCTGGCTGTGGAACTGCGTTCGAAGGAAACTCGCTCGGCATGGTTGATCTCTCGTTCGAGACACTGCTGAATCACGCGCGGCGCGGCGAGTCTCCCGCACAGGGCGACTTGTTGCGCCGCTTCGAGCCGTGGCTGCGATTGCTCGCGCGAGTGCAACTCGAAAGCCGCTTCGCCGCCAAGTTCGATGCGTCCGACGTCGTGCAGCAAACGCTGCTCGAAGCAGTCAAAGCGTTCCCGCAGTTTCGTGGCTCGACCGAAGCGGAGCTGACCGCATGGCTGCGGCAAATCCTGGCTCACGCGCTGGCTCACGAGGTTCGCCGCTATCACGGGGCACAGAAACGCGATGTCACGCTCGAAGTTTCGCTCAATGCCGAATTGGCTCAGTCTTCACAGCGGCTGGGCCTCTTGCTGGCCGAGTCCGGGCCGTCTCCCAGTCAAGAGGCGGCGCGACGAGAACTCGACGTGCTGTTGGCCGACGTCCTCGCACGACTCCCCGATGACTACCGCGAAGTGCTGATCCTGCGGAACCTGGAAGGATTCTCACACGACG
>CAZPUJ010000588.1:0-5675 GCA_964589725.1 uncultured Planctomycetaceae bacterium | reverse complement strand
GTTAGGTGGAGTGCTCGCGGCGACGGTGGCCGGGCCGTGGGCCGGTTGCGTGGCGATGACGTTAGTGCTGTTCGTGCAATGGGCGTTGTTCTCGGACGGCGGGCTGTTCTCGCTGGGCGCGAACGTGTTGCACATGGCCGTTGTCGGAGCATTGGGCGGGCACGCCGTGCGTCTCGTCGTTCAGCGAATCGTCGGAGGTGGACGCAAAGGGATTGTCGTTGGCTCGGTCGTCGCGGCGTGGGCCAGCGTGATGGCGGCGGCGGCTTTGTTTTGTTTGGAGTTCCAACTCTCGTGGCCGGCGGGCGAGTTCGATTTCTCGAAACTCTTCACGTGGATGGTTTCGTTCCATTCGCTGATCGGCGTGGGCGAGGCGTTGATTACCGGAGTGGTCGTCAGCTTCGTGATGTCGCAACGGCCGGAGTTGATCGTTACGGAAAACTCGTCGAGAGTTGGAGGGATGGGTAGATGGGGAGCGACGACGTCGAGAACACTTGTGGCGGGACTGGTCTTCGCCTTGGCCGTCGCGGCATTCTTGTCTCCGTTCGCGTCCGTGTTCCCGGATGGATTGGAGGCGGCGTTTGAGCGGCTGAACATCGCGGACTTGAATTTGACGCAGTCGGTGTCGGGACTATTTGAAAGCTACGACAAAGTGCCGGTGCCGATCGCGAGTTGGCAATGGATGGCTGTGTCGATCGCCGGAGTCGGCGGCACGTTGGCCGTGTTCGGGCTGGCGTGGATGTTGGGTAAGGCGTTGCCCGCGTCGTCGCCGGTTCCATGCAGCGAGGCCAGCGGTGAGTAACGACGTCGATCGGCTTGGCCCGTCATTCTGTCATCGCTGGCCGCCGTTACTAAAACTGACGACGGCGACGGCCATGATCCTAGCAGCCACGTGCGTGCCGATCACGCATTGGCCATTGCTGGGCGTGGTTGGCTGTGTGATCTTTCTGGCTCACAGCGTCGCGCGGATTCCGCTGGCCTACGTGGCGAAGCGGCTGCTGTTCTTCTGGCCGCCGTTGCTGTTGATGGCGTTGTCTTTGCCGCTCTCGCAAGGAGGCTGCTCGGGCTGGTTGATGTCCGCGACGATTGTTTGCCGAGGGACTTTGTCGTTTCTCGCCGCGTTGTGGCTGGTCAACGTGTTGCCGTTCGATCAACTGCTGGTGACACTGCGACGACTCGGCTTACCGGATGTGCTGTTGGCGATCTTGGCGTTGATGTACCGCTTCTTGTTCGTGCTGTGGGACGAGTTGGACTCCATGCGCACCGCTCGCCGCGCACGGACGTTTCACAAATCGTCTTTGTGGACGAACTGGCGCACCGCGGCGCAACTTCTCGGCCGTATGCTCATCCGCGCGCTGGATCGTTCCGAGCGAGTTCACGGCGCGATGCTCGCTCGCGGCTGGGACGGTCGCATGCGGTGGATCGATCCGCCGGAGGAGTCGCCGCCGTGAACGAGCCGACTTCTTCGCCACCTCCCGCCGTGCAGATCGAGCGTTTGTCGTTTCGATATCCCGGCAGTTCGCTGGCTCTGGACGACATCAGTTTCACGATCGCGCCCGGCGAGATCGTCGGCTTGGTTGGTCCCAGCGGCGCCGGCAAGTCCACGCTGCTGCAACATCTCAATGGTTTGCTACCAAGCAAATTGCCGGATTGCCCGTCGAATGGCGAGCCTCACACGAGCCCGACGCGCCAGCGAGGGACGAATACTCTTGACGCTTTCGACCCCTCACTGGCGCGTCAGGCGAGCGTGCCGGTCGTCTGCATCGAAGGCATTCCCGTCACGCGTTCGACCGTCGCGGATGTTCGTCGTCGCGTCGGCTTCTTGTTTCAAGACCCCGATGACCAGCTCTTTTGTCCGACTGTGTTCGAGGATGTCGCGTTCGGCCCGCTGAATCTCGGTTGCCCCAACGAGACGGTGCGACAACGAGTGCAAGAGAGCTTGTCCGCCGTGGGCCTGACCGGTTACGAACCGCGCAGCACGATGAGATTGAGCTTGGGCGAGCGCAAGCGAGTTTGCCTCGCCGGAGTGCTTGCGTGCCAACCGAGCGTGTTGGCCCTCGACGAGCCGTTCACCAGCCTCGACCCGCGCGCTCGCCGTTCACTGGTCGCCATCCTGCGGACATTCCCAGGTAGCCAGATCATCGCGACCCACGACTTGGAAGTTCTGGTCGAGCTTTGCCATCGAGTTCTCGTCCTCGATGTCGGCCGCCTGCAAGCCGCCGGTCCCGCCTCCGAAATCCTCAGCAACGCGGCTCTCATGGAGCGTCATGGTCTCGAAGTCCCGTGGCGACTGCGTTCGTCGAAGTGAATGCTCGCCGATCAGGGGGTTTGTTGTATCTACCGCAAACGGCCGAGTCTGACACTAACCCGAAGCGTAAGCGAGGAACTGTTACCTCAGCCCTCGCTTACGCTTCGGGTTAGTGTGGGTGCCTCCCAAATTTGCCAGACTTGGCCGTGCGAGGTTTCACTCGGTTCGGCTCATGGTAAGCAAAGTCGCCTCGCCATCACGGCGACTCCAACTCGTTAAACTTCGCTTTCACCACCGGTCCGCCGAGGTCGGGGTAGAGGAGCTTGGTGACCTTCAACAGTTTGTCCGCCTCGGTTTGTTCGCCGAGTTTTTGGCAGCAGCGGATCAGGTGCCAGCGCGCGTCGAGCCATTCCGGTGTGCCGGCCTTCAGCGCGGATTCCAGACGTCGCCAATACGACTTCGCGCGCGTGGTCGCGGCGGATGAGTCGATTATGTCACACAGCTCGGCAGCCGTGCGGAGCAGTTTTATGTCGCGCGGCGATTGTTCCACAAGCTGCTGATAAATGGACAGTGCTTTCGACGGCTGACCGGTCGCCGCGAACGCTTCGGCGCGAACTCGCCACAACCGAAGTTTTTGAGCGGCGGTCAGACTCGCAGGCGACGCGGCCAGTCCGTTCGAAGTCCGTAATTGCAACTCCGCCACCAGGCGTTGCGTGCCGGCGTCACAGTGGGCGGCCACGGACGTCAAGCCATCCAGCAGCGTCAGCAACTCGTCCGGCCCGGCCTCTTCGAGCGAATCCAGCAACCGCTCCGCGTCGTCGATGCGCCGCTGCCCCGCCAGCGAGACGACTCGCAGTTGTTCCGCCGACTTCCGCCATTCGCCTTCACGCACGTTTGCGATCACGTGCGCCAGCAACTGATCCGCCGACCGATACTCCGCCGGTTGCCGTTCGAGCAACAAGCGGGCAACGCGTACCAGCAGTTCGGCTTGAGCCCGTTTCAGCAGCGGCGGAGGCGACCTCAATTCGGCGTCGTCATCAACGGAAGCCACTGGCCGCTTGTTGTCAGTGTTCGCTGCGGAAGCCTCGGGGGCGGACGAGCCGGTCGTAACACCCGCAGATGTGCCACACGAAGTCACCGCCTTCGCCGCTGGGATCAGTTGTTCGAGCGCGGCCTCTTCCGCTTTAATAATTGATATTCCTTCGATCCGCAGTTTCGCGATGAGCCGTTCGTGGCAACGAGCCACCGCCGCCCAAGCTTCATCGCGCCGAACATGCTTCATCGGCACGGCCGAATACCACTCCAGCGCCTGACGAAAGTGCTGCTGTCGTTCGGCCCATTGAGCGAGCAGCCAAGCCGCCTCCGCCGCTTCGGGTTCGTCCGGGTATCGCTCGCGTAGCGACTGAAGAACTTTGACGAATTCGAGCCACCGTTCGTCCGACGACATTTGTTCGGACGACTTTCCCAGCGAGATCGCCCACAACAAGTGCGTGGCGGCCGAGCGCTCGTGCCGCGGCGCGGACGCCAACTCGCCAAACGCGACGGCCGCCTCGTCGTACTTGCCCGCTTGAAACAGCAACGACGCACGCGTGTCGGTCAGTTGCAGCAACAGTTCTGGCTGATTCGCCTGCTTTGCGGCGGCGATCGCTGCGTCGAAGAGTTGGCGCGCCTCATCCGACGTTTCTGTTGCGAAGGCCGCACGAGCACGTCGCACCAGCGTCGCCAACTCGCGGCCGTATTCCTTCATTTCCCGTTCGAGCTGCCACGCCCGCTTGGCGCGCGCCGCCCAATAGCCCCCGCCCTCTTCGCCTTGTTCGAGCCGCATGACCTCGGCTTCCGCTTGAGTCCACAATTCAATCGCTAACTCCGCGTCGCCGCGCACCGTCGCGAGCCGCCACAGATCGAGCTCGATCTCGACCTGCCAAAAGCTCAACTCGCTCGACATCGCCAAGCCGCCGCGCCGTTGCTCGATCATCCATGTCGCCGCTTCGGCCGGTTGCCGCTTTGCCAGCCACCAGCGGATGCGTTCGATGACGAATCGTTCTTGCACTTCCTTTGGAGCGTCGGTGCCGAGATTCTTGTCCAACGTCGCCAACATCTTCGCCGCGCGATCGAGGTCGCCCCGCAATCGAATGACCTCCGCCAATGCGAGCTGACTCTCCCAAGTCAGTCGATCGCCGCTCGGCCCCGCCGCGAGCGGCAACAACCACTCGTCGACCGCGACGAGCGATGCCGCTCGATCCACTGCGTTGGTCGCCATTAACTGAGCTTGAACAAGCCGCGCCGTTCCGAGACGCAAGCGAATCTGCTGCGACAACGCTCGCCGTTCAAACAGAGTCAATCGCTTGTCGGCCTCACCCGTTGTCCTCGGACTTCCCGCCGCCGAGCCTTGTCGCAAGTCTTTTCCGACCGACTTATCAAGGGCGGTGAGACGCTGAATCGCCGCCTCGACCGCCGACGATCCGCGCTGCGGGAGTTCGCGATCATCCGGCCACAGCTCCGTCTGAGCGAGCGACCACTCGGCTTGACCGAGATCAATCAACGCGCGCTGCACATCGAACAACTCGCGCCGCGCGTATCGCGGGAATTGTTCGAGGAATTCGGTGACGACTTGCCGCGCTCGTCGCCACAGATCGTCTTGCTCGGCCCCAAACGTCTGCCACGCATGCGCGGCGTACGTGCGTGAAAGTTCCAAGACGACGTTGCCCCGATCGCGCTCGCCCAACGACTGGCCTTCGAACCGTCGCAAGCAATCGGCTTCGACCAAACTGAAAAACTGCCGTTGCCGAAGCTGCTCGTAATACCGCGCGGTGGCCTCGTCGCCTCTCGCCGTCGAAGCCACGAGAGTGACAACTGTGCATAACAGAAATCTCGCACCGACCGAAACTAGCCCGACGCGCCAGCGAGGGACGGGCAACAAGCTTCCCTCGGTTGCGCGTCGGGCTAGTGTGAAACACACTGTCACGACAATCCCAGGAGGGTGCGCCACCCGGGAAAACACAAATGGGGTTCTACCGCTCACGACACGCAGCACTCCTGCCCGCTTGACTGAGGCACTGTAGCCCGTCGCGTGAACCGGAAACAACGAAGTTTGCCCGAGCGCTTCAAGAATCTTCGGTTCTTCTGGATCTCCAACAACGCACGGGTCTGACATTTCAGAATTCAGAATTTCAGAATTGGCCGACCAGGAGCGTCGACTGTCAGAGCGGACCTCCATCGGCCAATTGTGCGGTCTATTCAACGAGATCATGCAGGATGAGAGTTTTGTTCGCGGGTGACGGTCCTTGGTTGCATGGCTGGCTAATTCTTCAATCTGCGTCTTGGTTGAAATACAAGCCCGAAGCGCAAGCGAGGGATTTCTGCGGATTCCCTCGCTTGCGCTTCGGGCTTGTATGCCTCCACAGACCACGCAACCGGACCAATTAGCCGG
>CAZPUJ010000587.1:0-2858 GCA_964589725.1 uncultured Planctomycetaceae bacterium | reverse complement strand
CTCTTCTGTCAACGCTTCACCCACCCTCTCGCGAGAGTCGGCGCATGACTCGAAGCCGAACTGGTTCGCTATTCCTTCGTTCGTGCAGAACTTTCATCCGCTACTCTCCTCCGGCTTTTACCGGCGCTTTCCCTGACCCCGGTCGGATACCGTTCGCGAAACGTATCACTCGACGTACAGAAACTCGTTGCTGTTGAGCAGCACGCGGCAGAGCATCGGCAGGCGGTGTGCCGACACGAACTCGTGGGCGAGCCGACGTTCCTCGTCCGTCGGCCCGCGTCCCAAGGCCAAGCGATAGACGCGGTCAATCTGCGGCGCGAGTTCGCGTCCCGCTTCACGTTCGGAGCGTTTGGCCAATTGGTCGGACATCCGCAGCATGAACGAGTTGTTGAGTAAGGCGAGCGCTTGCAGCGGAGTCGTCGTCACCGCGCGGCGCGGCGTTTTGGTCGACGGATCAGGGCAGTCGAGCACTTCCAAGAACGGATTGCGGCCGGAACGAACCCACGTGCGATAGAGGCTGCGACGCTGGAAGCTGCGACCGATCGGGTCCACGATCTCGTAGAACTGCGAGTTGAACGTGAAGGTCGTGAAGTCGTGATAGCCTGGCCCGCCGACTGTCGGATTCAGTTCACCTGTCACAGCCAGCGCGGCATCACGCACGGTTTCGGCCTCCAAACGCAGCGGGCTTTTCCGCCACAGCAGTCGATTACCGGCATCCTTGCGAGCGGCGTCGACTCGCGGACGAGACGATTGTCGGTAAGTGGCCGACGTCACGATCAATTTGTGAATGTGCTTCAAGCTCCAGCCGTGATCCAATAATTCGGCGGCGAGCCAATCGAGCAACTCCGGATGGCTCGGCCGACCGCCATTGAAGCCGAAATCGCTCGGCGAATCGACCAGTCCGACACCAAAATGGTAATGCCACAGCCGATTCACGATCACGCGCGCGAACAGCGGATTGCGACGGTCGGTGATCCAGGCCGAAAGTGCCTGCCGGCGCTCGGCGTCTGAAGCGTCTTTCGACAATTTGAAATCGGCGTCAAAGGTCACTTCCACAGTGGCAGCAGTTGCAGCAGTCCCCTCTCCCCCTGCATCGGGGGAGAGGGTGAGGGGGCCGGAGGCTTCACGAGCATTCAACGAGGCCCCCTCACCCCGGCCCTCTCCCCCGCGGCGGGGGAGAGGGAGCACTCGGCGCACCGCAGCCGATACGGAAAACACTCCGCCGGCCGTCACCTCCTCCGCCGGCGAGGTCGTGTTGCCGCGAAGCAGCAAAAACGTCGGTTCGGGATTCTTCGGCAAGACGGCATACACCTTCGACTCATTCGCGCGGGCCATCTGTTTTCGCAGATGTTCGCTCTCGAACTTCAACCGGACGCGTTCGCCCTTCGCCTCGTCGGACAGCCGCGCCAGTAGTTCCGGATCGGCGATGAAATCAGTGAAGGTTCCTGCGGAAGCCGCGACTTCTTCGGCGGTCAGCGCGCGGTCGTAAAACTGAGCTTTGTCGATCCACGCGGCCAGATGCCTGTTGCCGCCAACGGGTGCGTGCCGCAGGCCGAACACGATCTGAAAATTTTGGGCGTCGAACGTCACTGGTCCGTTGCTTTTGTAAGGCTGACCGTAAGCTAAGCCGTTACGGTATCCGGTGACCGTTCCGTCAACGTCGTACACGATCGCGATCTGCACGACCGCTCGGTCCGCGTCCGTTTCAGGGGGAGCCTGAAAACTCTGCGTCCGGATGTAGCCATTGCTGCCCGCCATCCAGCGCCCCGGCTCTCGCTCGCCGAACACGATCGAGTCAAAGGTGACGCCGTCGAGCGTTTGCACCGTGATCGCTCTGCCTCCCTGTTGCTTCAAGTTCTCCAGCCGCACCCAAACTTCGAGCGTCTTGGCCTTGAGCGGAGACTTTAAGGGAGCCGTTGCCACGAAGGCTGGTTGGCCATCCAACCGCAACGCGCCGTCTTCGAGCTTCGCACCGTTGTGCGCGGTTCCGTGAAGTTCGCCCAGCGAGTCTTTGAGATCGTCGTTGAATTCCCATCGCGCGATCGGCTTCGGCGGCGCGAGTTTTTGTTTTTGATCGAACCGAGCTTGTCGTTCCGCGAGGATCGACTGGCGAGCGTCTGCCTCGATCGCCGTGAGCCGCATTTGCAGAGCCAGCAGTTCGTGTTGCAACGCCTCGTTGATGGCGCGTCTGTCTCGGTGCGGAGCGACGAACGATCCGGCACCCTCACCCCGACCCTCTCCCCGAGGGAGAGTGAGAGGAAGTTCTCGTTCGCCGTGTCGCACGCCAGCCAGTGCGGCCGACACGCGGTAATAGTCGCGTTGCAAGACCGGATCGAACTTGTGATCGTGGCACCGAGCACAATGCACGGTCAGACCCAAGAACGTCTCGCCGACCGTGCTGATAATGTCCTCGAACTCGTCTTGCCGCACGACCGCGCGCATCGCCGCGCTTTGCTGCGACTGACCGACTTCATCGTAAGCCCCGGCAACCAGACAACCGGTCGCGATGATCGCGTTGGGATCATCCGGTTTCAAAACGTCGCCGGCCAATTGCATTCGCACGAACTCGTCGTAAGGCGTGTCGCGGTTGAAGGCGTTCACGACCCAATCGCGATACCGCCACGAATTCGTGCGCAGCTTGTCTCGTTCAAACCCCTGACTTTCGCCGAAACGAATGATATCGAGCCAATGCCGAGCCCAGCGCTCGCCAAAGTGCGGCGAAGCGAGCAGCCGATCTACGGCCGCTGAAAAAGGGGACAGGTCCATTTTCGCGGCGGTTTTTGCGACGTCGGCCGCGAAGGCCGCGATCTCATCGGGCGAAGGCGGAAGTCCCAGCAAATCGAACGACAACCGCAGAA
>CAZPUJ010000586.1:0-4689 GCA_964589725.1 uncultured Planctomycetaceae bacterium | reverse complement strand
TCGAAGTCAACTCGCTCAGCGAATGCCTCGACCGCAAGCGTCTCTTCCGGCACCGCTGCCGTTAGCCCGGCAATGCGCGCGTTGGTCACTCGAAACGTGGCCATGTTGGTCCTTCAACGCAGAGACGTCCGTGTCGCGTCGGAGGTGCCGCGAGTTGAAACTCAACCACTGACCTCCCGATCGGAACGGGTTGTACTCAAAGCCTCGCGAGAGCGGCAACAGGGGTTTCGGGGCCTTCGGGTTGATACGTCCTGGTGGCATGCGGGCTGCTGCCGGTGCTGTCCGCTTCGGTCCAGGTGTCGATGGCTCCAAAGCCCACTGCGCTGCCGCAGATGACGACGGTGCTCGGCGGCGTGACGGCGATGGATCCCGGCGGAAAGCCCAATGCCTGATCGTGGTAATTGTGTAGCGCGAGGCCAATCTGCTTGAGATTGTTCTTACACTGAGTCCGCCGTGCCGCCTCGCGTGAGTTCTGCACCGCCGGCAATCTCAGCGAAACCAATATACCGATGATGGCCATCACCACCAATAGCTCGATGAGCGTGAATCCGTGACGCCGGGCAGACATGAGGCACCTCTTGGAAAAAAGTAGCGGCGACGTGCGAACCGAGTGGCATTATGCCCGCGAGTCGGCCCTTCACGCAGCGCGAAATGACATGATTCTGCGGCTCACCGGACACAGATTCCAACAGGAATGGCGGAGAGCCGATTTTACAAAGGTCGTGTCCGGCCTTGTGTCGGCGGTGTTTCAGGCCCTGGCCGGCCACAAGGGCCGGGGCTAGTGCGTTTCACTTCGCCTGAGCGGCCAGTGCGATGGCTCCGTGAACAACAACCTCTTCGTCGAGCGCGGCGGGCACGAGGCGCGCCGAGTCCGCCAGCGGGGGGAAGACGAAGCGGCGAACTTGCTGTCGAAGCGGCTCGAAGAACAGCTCCTCGCCCATGAGCGACACGCCACCGCCGATCACGACGACGTGCGGCGATAACAACGTGATGACCTGAGCGATGGCCCAGCCGAGTGTCACGTGCATTTGATGCAACGCCGCGAGTGCGATTTTGTTTCCATCAGCCGCGGCTTGAGCGACAATCTCGCCCGTCAGACATTCGACGTCTCCCAAACAGCGGCTGAGCAAGTCGACCGTGTCATCGTCGGCCGACTCGCTGCCCGCACCGAGCAAAGACGTGACGGAGATGTCTTCGCTCGCGAATGCTCCCGATTCGATCAACGAATGTCGCGGCTGACCGGTGACGAGTGCTTTGGCCGCGGCCGCGATGCCCGGCCCGGCCGCGAGCGATTCGACCGTCAATTGAGGATCGTCGGCGAGTGGGCCGGGGCGCAAGTGACCGATCTCGGCAATGGCGAATCGACCGGTTCCTTGCAATCGACCGTCGATCACCAGTCCGCCGCCGATGCCCGTGCCGACGGTGATGTAAAACACCGTGCCCACGCCGCTACCGGCTCCGTACGTCGCTTCGGCCAGCGCGGCGGCGTCGCAATCATTGCCCAATCGCACCGGGAACCCAAACGCCTCGTAAGTCCAATCGACCAGTGGGAAATCGTCCCAGCCGCTGACTTGATGGCTGGTGATGACTCGGCCCGTCGCCGAGTTCACCGGCCCTCCGAAGCCGTAACCGATGCCTTCGATCTGGTATCGAGCCAACAGCGATCGACCGGCTTCGACAATCTGCTCGCGAATCGCCGCCCCGCCGCGCGAGCGATCGACGTTGCGGCGTTCAAGCGCTACCAACGGCGGCCCGTGACCGCTGCCGACACCCAGTTGCAATTTCGTGCCGCCAATTTCAATGCCGAGATACATCGTGCGAAAATCCGAAATCCGAAGACTCAGCCCAAGAACGCCGCGTATTGTTCCGGTGCGAACCCGACAAACAACTTTTTACCGCGACGAATCGTGGGTGCTCGTAAGTTCCCGGTGGGGCCAGTCACCAGTTCGAGCAGTTCGTCGTCCGAGATGGTCTCTTTCTTCAAGACGATCCGTCGGACGTTTTTCCCCTTGGCGATCCAAACTTCCTCCGCCTGTCGAACAAACGCGACGGCGCTGTCACCTTCGAACTTGCTCTTCCGAGCGTCAACCGTCTCGGCGACCGTGACCGAATTCGTCGCAAGGAACCCCTGCGATTTCACACACGTGTGTCAGCCGCCACGATGATAGTACCAGTCGATTTTCACGGGCATCGGTAACTCCTGAGTGACTCGCTGTTGAAGTTGTCTCGTTTCGTGCAAAATCCGCACGACATTCGAAACTTAATCTCCCATCTGGAGTCGCCATGAATAGCGAGCAACTCAAAGTCAAACAAGCACCACTGAAAGCTCAATACAAAGAGCAGCCTGCCACCGCGCAAGTCACGATGCACGCCAGAAGCTCGTTGGGCTCGGACACGATCACGTGTCACGTGCAAACGCCGCAAGGCGTCATCGAAGCGGGACTGCATCCGCTGGCGGGAGGTCAAGCCGAGTGGGCCTGCTCGGGCGAGATGCTGCTACAATCGTTGGTCGCCTGCGCGGGAGTCACGTTGAAGTCGGTCGCGACGGCACTCGACATCCCGTTGCGTGGCGGGCGAGTCATCGCTGAAGGTGATATGGATTTCCGAGGCACGTTGGGAATCAGCAAGGAAGTGCCGATCGGCTTCCAGCGGATTCGACTGCGGTTTGAGCTCGACGGCGACGCGACATCAGAGCAAAAGCAAAAACTACTGTCGCTGACCGAGCGCTATTGCGTGATTTTCCAAACGCTCAAATCGCCGCCACAGATTACGAGCGAGATGCGGTGATACGGGGCTTCTCGCATTGCGACGATTCCGGCCACGAGGGCCGGAGCTACTGGGCGGCGCGCGTCAGGCGGTCGTTGAGCGCTCGACCGAGGCCCTGTGGCGGAAACGGCGTCGCGTAAATTCGATCGAGCCGCAGCGCATCGAGCCGCCGCAACGCCGCGAAGAATGCGGTGGCCGCTTCGACCAGATCGCCTGTCGAGGACAAGACCTCGACCGCCGTGAAGCGCTTCGCGAACGGTGACGGATGGAGTGTCAGCAATCCGGTTCGTTGCGGAGTTGCGACTTCATCGGGCCGTTCGATGATCGTCAGCGGCGTGCGCGGAGCGTAATGCTGAGGCAACAGTCCGGGCGACAGCGCGGCCGTCGAGATGTCGTCATCAGCGGTCATGTCGCGGTTCACGCCGGCGAGCAATTCAATCGGGCCGATGACGGCTGTAAGTTCTTCGAGCGGCACTCCTCCGGGACGAAGCAACACGGTGCGATCGGACTGAATCTGCACGACCGTCGATTCGACGCCGACACGGCACGGGCCACCGTCGAGAATGTAGTCGATCTGCTCGCCGAGTTGTTCGGCAACGTGCTCCGCGCAGGTCGGGCTGAGTTGACCAAACGGGTTCGCGCTGGGAGCCGCGACCGGCACATCGGCTCGTCGCAGCAGTTCGAGCGCGAGTGGATGCGACGGCATGCGTACGGCGACGCTCGGCAGACCGGACGTGACGAGATCGGGGACAAGGTCCGTCTTCGGCAACACCAGTGTCAGCGGGCCGGGCCAGAAGCGGTCGGCGAGGTGTTGAGCTTGTTCCGGCCACTCGGTGACGAGTCGTGGTAGCCAGTCGCGGGTCGCGACATGCACGATCAGCGGATCGAAGTGCGGCCGGTTCTTCACGGCGAACACGCCCGCGACCGCGCTCACGTCCAGCGCGTTGGCACCCAGTCCGTAGACCGTCTCGGTCGCGAAGGCCACAAGTCGGCCATCACGCAACAGCCGCGCGGCGTGTTCCACATTCATTCCAACGTCACACGTCATGTCGACTTGAGTTCACGATCCGCAAATGGCTCTGGACCTGCTTTTTCCCGATCCGATCAGCATCGGAGAATCTCAACGACAGAGAGTTTCACAAAAATCCGACGCGCGAGTGAGGGACGGCGGGCATCATTCCTCGCTTGCCCGTCGGGATCGTGTGGAGAGAGTTTTATCCGGAAGTTGCCTTACTGATCCACCTCATCGGGCAAGTCGGCGGTTTGATCATGGGAGTTGCTCAAGTCAGTTGGCCGTCGGCGCGGCGGCGTGGTTTCTCAGCCAGCGGTCGAGTTGACCGCGCAAATCGTTCAGCATCGTGCGATGCGCTGGTTCGCCGCACGACGTTCGCTGGCCATCACGGTGGACACTGATGACAATCGTCGCCTCTGACTCGACAACCCTTTCCCGCAGAAGGCCATCATGACCGAACCGATATTCATTTTTGACGTGCATCTTGATCTCAGCATGAACGCACTGGAATGGAATCGCGACTTACGTTGGTCCCAGGAACGGATTCGTCGCTGGGAACAGAACATGAAGGACAAGGTCGACCGCGGCAACAATACGGTCTGCCTTCCGGAAATGCGACGCGGGCGAGTCGGCCTGTGCGTGGCGACGCAGATTGGACGGTACTCGCCGTACTTTCATCGGTTGCCGGGTTGGAATTCGCCGGAGCAGGCCTGGGCGCAGACTCAAGGTCAACTCGCGTGGTATCGAGTCATGGAAGAGACCGGCGAGTTGGTGTCGATTCGCAACCGAGCCGATCTCGACAAGCATCTGGACTTATGGCTCACGTCGCCGCCGTGTGATGACGGCACGCCGTACGTGGTCGAATCCCGTCAGCAACCGCAGCACTTGCCGATTGGATTCATCCTCAGCCT
>CAZPUJ010000585.1:0-3695 GCA_964589725.1 uncultured Planctomycetaceae bacterium | reverse complement strand
CACTGGGGGCAACGCGAAGGCCGGCGGCACGAGATGCGTCCCGGCCATCGCGTCCATCAGGTGCGTGTGATGCCATAGATCGAGGTACTCAGAGTACAGAAAGTCGAGCTTGAGATAGACCTGCCGATGCTGCCCCGTGCCGGCTCCAGGCGACGTGATCGGCAGGTTTGGAGCCAGCGGCGGCGAGAGGTCGATCGCTCGTTTGGCCTTCGCGGATTCGATCAGTCGCTTGGGCAATTCGCCGCCGACGATCGAGAACGCTCGGCCTTCGCCGTACGGAGCCCCTTGATGCTTGGGGCCAATCATGCAGTAAAACGCGCCGGTGGGCGGCAGCGCGGCGAGGTTCGTCGCACTTTCGGTCCAGATCATTCCGTGCTTGAGGCCGGCGTAATGCGTCGGCTCGGCGAGGTCGGGCAGCGGCCCCATGCTGGCGCTGTCGGTGCCAAGATTCATCACGCCGCGTGTCGCGAGGAACTCCATGCAGTCGGGATCGGGATCAGGAAAACCAGGAGCCTTGCGGTCCAGAGCGTCCGCGATGAAGCGGCTTCCTTCGGGAAACGGCCGGTAGTACTTGTCCGAGTAATCACTGCGGAACAACACGACGTCGCCGAATCGCAGCTTGCGATGCTGTTTCTCGAAGCGTTCGACGTGCTCGCGCTTCACGAGCGGGCTGACTCCTTTCGGAGCCTGATCGAGCAGGTCGCGGACATCGACGACACACGCCTCGCCGCCGAACTGCCACGCCTCGATCTTGTCGGTGTACGCCAAGCCGAGCGGCCCCGACTTCTCGCGCTTCAAATCCGGCCGAGCCACCGAGTGCGGCGGCACATCCAACTGCGTCCCGGTGTTGCCGTCGATCAGCAGCACATCAATGTTGTACGCCGAGTCCGGCCCGATGGTTCGCTGATGCGTGATCTGAAACCTCGGAAACGGATAGCTCGGCCAAGTGCAAGGAAACTCCGGCGCGATCAGCAATGAGTGATCGACAAACTTCGGCTCGTCGGCTTTCACCACGCCGAGCGTGGCCAAGAACAGAATCCACACGAGAGGCTGTTTCAAAACCGTAGCCGCACTCGCCAGAGTGCGGGTGGATGCCGTGAAAACCCACGTTCTGACGCACGCGGCGACGTCCGAGACGGGTTTTGAAACCGTTTCTAGGCAACTGTTGAATGCGATTCGCGATGTCATGGTGTCGCTTTCTCGTCAGAAGTCTTGACCTGTCGCCGAAGCCGTGAAGGACTGATGATTCAATTTCAATCGCCCCTAAGCGTTCCTCAGGAGTTCCCGCGCTCCGGCACTACTTGCAATCTCCGGGAAAAACATAGTGCAGAAGCGCGGGAACCACCGAGATGAACTCGATGGCGGATTAAATCGACAGCCCCGTAAGACTTTGATTTTCCCCGTGTCACACAGGACGAACTCGCCAGAGTTTAGAGGTTTTGATATCGACGACTGAAGTCTGGCGACGTCGACTGATCATGGTTGGCGTTTCAGTCGCACCGCGAGAGGGGCACATTGCGTCCCCACTCGGACGACGCTCGCCGAGTTGCGAGACCATTGGGCGTTCGGCAATCGGCAGTTGATCGTCGAGTGCCTGGGTGAGTCGCCGTTTCGATTGGTGTCGATTGCCGGAATCCTCCGTCGATTGTCTCCGACGTGCTGAATCGAGACGATCCGTATTGAGAGGCCGATCCAGTGACTTCGACGAGACTTTCCAATTCGACCACGCAAAGCGTGTATCAAGCCCGTGCGATCACGAAGGTGTATCGCATGGGCGAGGTGGAGGTGCATGCGCTGCGCGGCGTCGATCTCGATTTGTTCGAAGGAGAGTTCATTGTCTTGCTGGGGCCATCAGGCAGCGGCAAGTCGACGCTGCTGAACATTCTCGGCGGGCTGGACGTGCCGACTTCCGGCAGCGTGACGTATCGCGGGCAAGACCTCACGCAGGATGACGACGCACTACTAACTCGGTATCGCCGTGAGCATGTCGGGTTTGTGTTTCAGTTCTACAACCTGATTCCCAGCCTGACAGCGCGGGAGAACGTGGCTCTGGTGACCGAAATCGCCAAAAAACCAATGCTGCCGGCCGACGCCTTGCGGTTGGTGGGCTTGGAGCATCGCTTGGATCACTTCCCGGCTCAGCTTTCCGGCGGCGAGCAACAACGTGTGGCGATCGCTCGCGCGATCTCAAAGCAGCCGGATGTGCTCTTGTGCGACGAGCCGACCGGGGCGCTCGATATTCAAACCGGCATCGTCGTCTTGGAGGTCATCGATCGCGTGAACCGAGAGCTGGGCACGACCACGGCCGTGATCACCCACAACGCCGCGATCGCCGACATTGCCGACCGGGTCATTATGCTTTCAGACGGACACATCACCAGCATGCACCGGAATTCGCGGAAGGTGACTCCCCGTGAATTGCGATGGTGATTACGAGGTTGTCTGATGATCGAACAAGTCCGCGAGTCTTCCCGTTCGACATCGGCCAGCTTGTTGGAGCGTGCCAAGGCTCAAGATCCAGAGGCTTGGCGACGCTTGTCTCGACTGTATGTGCCCGTGGTCTATCGTTGGGCGCGTCGGGCGGGATTGCAGGAGAGCGATGCGGCGGACGTGGTCCAAGAGGCGTTTCAGTCGCTGGCGATGAACATGAGCAGGTTTCGCGGCGATCAGCCTGCGAGCAGTTTTCGCGGCTGGTTGTACACAATCACTCGGAACAAGATTCACGATCACTTCCGCAAGTTGGCAGACCGCCCCGATGCCCCCGGTGGAGGTCAGGCCGATCCGTGGCTTCAGCAACTCTCCGAGGAGCCGACGGAAATTGACGTTCGCGATCTCACGACGGAACTCGCCCAACGCGCCTTGAGCCTGATGCAGGCGGACTTCGAAGACCAAACTTGGCAGGTCTTTTGGAGCGTCGTGGTCGAGGAACGTCCTCCGGCCGAGATTGCTGCCGAAAAAGGGATGTCTTTAGCCGCCGTCTATCAAGCGAAATCTCGCGTTCTGCGGCGGCTGCGTCAGGAGTTGGACGGGCTTCTGGACTGACGCGGATCGCGGTTTCAAAAGAAGTAACCCGAAGCGTCAGCGAGGGAATCGGGAAATCCAGCGTGGAATCGACCCTCGCTGACGCTTCGGGTTGCTTTTGAATTGGCCTCTAGCCAGCCACAACGGGCTCATTTCAGTATGCTTACGTGGATTGAAATCGTCGTCCTAATTTTTCTGTCAGGAGTTCGCGTTATCTCCAATAGACCTTGATTCGCGGCGGTCATTCCGATTGCCGTCGGCAGGACTCTGTCTGACACGAGGACGAACGCGATGGCTAGACCCATTTGTCCCGATTCTCAAGAGCTTCTCGACTACGCATCGGGACGGTTGAACGACGAGCGATCCGAGCTGATCGCGTTGCATCTGCAAGACTGCGCGCCCTGCCAAGACACGCTCAGCGGAGTTCGCGAACCCACGGACAGCCTTGTCGCCAGCCTCTCACGCCAAAGCCCCGATGATCCGTATCGGCGCGAATCCAAGCTGCGAGAGGTACTCGCTCGGGTGGAGGCGTTTGGAGCGGAGCCTGCGTTTGCCTCC
Organism: uncultured Planctomycetaceae bacterium; assembly: GCA_964589725.1. Taxonomy (GTDB): domain Bacteria; phylum Planctomycetota; class Planctomycetia; order Planctomycetales; family Planctomycetaceae; genus CAYSHJ01. The sequence continues at coordinate 116 of CAZPUJ010000585.1, read as the reverse complement.
GAGGTGAAAGGTCACAACGACGCTCCCGAACAAGAGGAGCTCGGCGAGCTGGGGCAATACAAGCTGCTGGCGAAACTCGGCCAAGGCGGAATGGGGACGGTTTACAAAGCGTTGCA
>CAZPUJ010000584.1:0-13216 GCA_964589725.1 uncultured Planctomycetaceae bacterium | reverse complement strand
TGACATCATCCAACCCGACAGTACGAAGAATGGCGGCCTGAGCGAATCGCGACGCATCGCTTGGATGGCCTACGACCACAACATCCAAATGGTCTCGCACGGTTGGAACACGGTCGTGGGTCTCGCGGCCGACCTGCAATTGGCCGCGGCGATGCCCATCGCGAGATACGTTGAATATCTCACCCCGTGCGCGTATATCGAAGACCTGACCGTCGAACCCTTCAAAGTGGACGCGGAAGGATTTTTAGAAATCCCAACGACGCCCGGACTGGGGATCGAGATCGACCGCGGAAAGCTGAAGAAATACGACGCGCGGCGGTGACGTTCAATTGATGTAGTCCTCGGTCCCCTCTCCCCCGCTGCGGGGGAGAGGGTTAGGGTGAGGGGGCCGAGCGCTCCTGCGACCGGGGAACCCCCCCCCTCACCCCGGCCCTCTCCCCCGATGCGGGGGAGAGGGAGCAAGGTTGCGGGCGAAGCCCGCGTTGTAGTGAGCGTTTCGCGGCGATTGACAACCGAAGCATTGAGGTTGGAGGCACTTATCACCAGACGTCGGCAGACAGTAGCGGAGCTCGAACGATCCTCTTCTCTCACCCGGCCTTAAGGCCACCCTCTCCCTCAGGGAGAGGGGAAGGCAACACTGCCAAATTGACAACGATGTACATCCAACGCGGCTTCCAACAACCTGAGCATTACCGCGGTGGCTGGGTGGCCATCGGCAACTTCGACGGGGTGCATCTTGGCCATCAAAGCATGCTTGCCACGCTGGTGCGTCGCGCTCGCAAGTCGAATACGCTGGCCGTCGTCATGACGTTCGATCCGCACCCGATCGCTGTCTTGCGGCCGCACAACACGCCGTCGGCGCTGAGTGTGCTGTCGCACAAGTTGGAGCTCTTCGAACGGCACGGCGTCGACACGGTCATCGTTTATCCCACCGACCCCGAGCTCTTGCGACTCACCCCCGCTGAGTTTTTTCGCGACATTGTGCTCGGAGAACTTCAAGTTGTGGGCTTGGTCGAGGGCCCGAACTTTTTTTTTGGTCACAATCGTGCCGGTAACGTCGCGACGTTGCGAATGCTGTGCGAAGCCTCGTGCCGAGAACTGGATGTCGTCTCCGCCGTCTTTGTGCGTGACCGGATGGTGTCGTCCAGCGAGATCCGCTCACAGATCGCCTCCGGCGACATGGCCGACGCGGTCGAAATGCTTGGTCATCCCTATTTCGTTACGGGCGTTGTCGGCAGCGGGGCAGGGCGGGGACACACAATTGGTTTTCCGACAGCCAACCTGTTCGACATCGCGACACTACTTCCGCCCGACGGTGTTTATGCCGGAGTATGCTCCGTGCCATTCCAGGACCGTGGCGGACGCAGCCTGCATCCGCCACCGACGCAGGTGGCGTCGAGCACGTTTGCCGCCGCGATCAATCTCGGCCCGAACCCGACGTTTGGCGAATCCGTTCGGAAGTTTGAAGTGCATCTCATCGAGTTTTCCGGCGACCTGCGCGGACAAACGCTCGATGTCGGCTTGCTCTGCCGTATCCGCGACACGCGGACGTTCGATTCCGTCGACGATCTGCGACGCCAGTTGGAACAAGACCTCGCCGCCATCCGCTCGCTGGCCAAGCAAGCCGGCGGGCAGTAGCTTGGGGGCAATAATAGCTGTGGAGAAGCCGGACTTCTGAAACGTCTGCTCTCAACCAGCCACAATGCCCTCCCGATAAGAGCCTTCGTAATGACGATCAACTGGGAACCACTTTGCCCGATCATTGCCGAGAATCAACGCTTCGTGCTCTCCAGCCATGTGCGGCCGGACGCGGACGCGATCGGTTCCGAATTGGCGATGGCGGCACTGCTCGAAGGTCTGGGCAAGCAAGTTCGCATCGTGAACCCGTCCGCACTGCCGGCCAACTTGCTGTTCCTCGACCCGACGAAGCGGATCAAGAAGCTGGGTGAAGGAATCACCGAGGACGAAGCTCGCGACGCCGACGTGCACATCATTCTGGACACGAGTGCTTGGGGTCAGTTGCTGGAACTAGGACGAGTCATCAAACACACGCAGGCCCGGAAAGTGGTCATCGATCACCACGCCAGTGCGGACGATCTGGGTGCGATCGACTTCAAAGATACGATTGCCGAAGCGACGGGTGTTCTAGTTTTCCAACTATTTCGGTTTCTCAACGCGCCGATCTCGCCGAGCACAGCGGACGCGCTATTCTGCGCCATCGCCACCGATACCGGCTGGTTCCGCTTTGCATCGATCACCGCGGAAACCTATCGCATCGCCGGTGCCCTAGTTGACGCCGGCGTGAAGCCGAACTTACTGTTTCAAGCGTTGTACGAGCAGGCGACGTTGGCGAGAACGAAGCTCGTTGGGCGAGTGCTCAGCAGCGTGCAAACCGAATGCGAGGGACGGCTGGCGTACGTCACGGTCACACAGCAAGACTTCACCGAAACTGGGGCCGTCCCCGCCGACACCGAAGAGCTTGTCAACGAATGTCTGAAGATCGCCGGCACGCAAGCCGCGTTCATCGCCATCGAACAACCCACCAAATCCGTGAAAGTGAGTTTCCGCAGTCGCCTCGGATTGAACGTGGCCGAAATCGCCGAGCGTTTCAACGGCGGTGGTCACAAGCAAGCCGCCGGAGCCATCCTGCCAGGACCGATGCCGTCTGCCCTGACCCAAGTCCTCACCGCCATGAAAACCGCATTGCCGACGTCCCCCCTGAATCCCCCTCCCGTTTGCCTTCCTTGAACGTCTCGAACCCTTCATCGCCCTCCTGGTCCGGCTCTTGGTCGAAAGGAGCTTCCTAATGACTCACCCGAATTCCGACCCCGGCCGCCCTGCAGAGTCTCCACCGAAGCGTCGCGGCGCCGAAGGCCAAAAGCCAGAACACCCCGTCGTCCCTGGCCGCCCGGCAGATTCCCCGCCGACGCGTCGCGGCTTTATGGCGCAGTTCCTCGCAGCGGCGATCGGCTGCCTTGTCGGCGCGGTGCCGTTTGTGTCCGGCCTGCTGTTCTTCCTCGACCCGCTGATGAGACAGCGCAAGAAGGGCAGAGGCGACGGGTTCCTCAAGATGCCAATCACGCTCGACGCACTGGAGATTGAGGGCGCGCCGCAACTCGTCAAGATCGCCATGGATCGCGTCGACGCTTGGAGCACTTATCGCAATCAGCCGGTCGGCGCGGTCTACCTGCGGCGCACCGACGAAGACAAGGTCGTGGCGTTCAACCAACGCTGCCCGCATTTAGGCTGTGCCGTCGATTATCGGCCCGCCCATCACGACTACTTCTGTCCCTGCCACACTAGCAACTATGAACTGTCCGGCGAGAAGATCAACGACATCCCGCCTCGCGGGCTTGACGCGCTGAATGTTGAGATTCGCAACAAGACGGAAGTCTGGGTCAAATTTCAAAACTTCAGAGCCACGACACCGGAAAAGATTCCGGTGGCCTGAGCAATTGGGTATTTCGGCATTCGTCATTGTCCTGCCGCCTACTCCTCAAAATACCACATCACCATGAACGCACTCATCAATTGGCTGGACGACCGCACGGGCTTGCGACTGTTGATCCATGAAGTGTTGTACGAGCCGATTCCGGGCGGCTCGCGCTGGCGCTACGTGTGGGGCAGCACGCTGGTCTTCACGTTCATGATCCAGGTCATCACGGGCGTCTTCTTGTGGACGGCTTACAGCCCCAGCACCACCAGTGCCTGGGAGAGCGTGTACTTCATTCAGCATCACATGCAATACGGCTGGCTGGTGCGCGGGTTGCATCACTTTACCGCGCAGGCCATGACCGTGCTGCTGGCCTTGCATTTAATGCAGGTGGTCATCGACGGAGCCTATCGAGCCCCACGCGAGATCAACTTCTGGCTGGGATTGATTCTGGCGCAGATCGTCTTGGCCCTCGGCCTGACCGGCTATTTGTTGCCATGGGATCAGAAAGGCTACTACGCGACGCAAGTCTCCACCGAGATCCTGGGCGCGACGCCGAAGATCGGCCTGTACTTGCAGAACCTTGCGCAGGGGGGGCCGCAGTACGGGCATCACACGCTGACTCGCTTCTTCGCCATGCATGCCGGGATTCTGCCGGCCTTGCTGATGGGCTTCTTAGTGTTGCACATCGCCGTTTTCCGCCGTCATGGAATCACGGTGCCTGACCCGGATCGCGCTCCTGCGACGACGTTCTGGCCGGACCAAGTTCTGAAAGACGGCATCGCCTGCTTGGCAGTGGTCGCCACAGTGCTAGCGCTGACGATCTTCAAAGGGGCCGAACTGAGCGCTCCGGCCGACCCGTCCGAAGCCTACTCCGCCGCGCGGCCCGAATGGTATTTCCTGTTTCTGTTCCAATTCCTGCGGTTCGAGTGGGTCGAACATCAAGGTCTGGCCTTCGGTGCGATCTACGTTCCCGGAGCGTTGATGTCCGTGCTGGTGGCGATGCCAATCATCGGCCGTTGGCGAGCCGGTCATGTCTTCAACGTCGTGTTCCTGATCGTGACGATGTTGGGAGTCGTCGGGCTCACGGCCTATGCCCTGAAGAACGATGCCGAGGATTCGGACTTCCAGGCCGCGGTCACGCAGGCGCATGGCGACGCGGTCCGACTGAACGAATTGGCGCGGCGGCCGGATGGCATTCCGCTGGATGGAGCGGTCGCGTTGCTGCGCAGCGATCCGAAATCGCAAGGCCCGCGCGTGTTCGCTCGCACCTGCGCGCCGTGTCACCGCTACAACGGCCATGACGGCACTGGCCGCAAGTTGTTCTTCAAAGAGCCGATCACCAAAGAGGTCGTCGAAAAACAACCGGACGGCAAAGAGGTCAAGAAAACGGTCCGCGTTGCATTCAAGCCGCCGGTGGAAGTAAAGGCCACCGCCGCCGACCTTGGAACGTTTGGCACACCCAAGTGGATCAAGGACGTCGTGTCTGACTACAAAGAGACATTTGCTGCGTTCCAAAATGCGAAGACCAAATCGAAAGACGGAGAGCCAGAACTTCTACCGTGGGCCAAACGTTTCCTCGAAGGCGAAATGGCCGAGTGGTCTGCGGGCGTCGACGGCCAGCATTTTCGAGTCGCAGAGAACAAGAAGAGCCTCGACGACCTCGCTGCGTTTCTGCAAGCTCAAAGCGGCCGCAAGGGGTCGCCGAAACCTGACGATGACGCTGTCAAACGGGGTCGAGGAATTTTCGAGACCGGGAAACTCGCGCTCGGTGAATTCGAATCTAAGTGCATTGACTGCCACACCCTGAAGCCGGTTGGCGAGGAGATTGTTCTCGGTAAAGGTGGCACCGCGCCGACGCTCACCGGCTACGCCTCGGCCGAATGGTTGAAGGCTTTCTTGCAGAACCCTGGCCACGCGCAGTTCTACGGCGAGAACAACGCCATGCCCGCCTTCGCCGAACGACTTACCGCAAAGGAGCTTGATCTGCTCGTCCGTTGGATGGTGGGTGAAGACTAGTGACAAGTTCCGTAGCTGAATTCGCAAAAACTCAGCCAATCGCTCACTCAATCTGAATTCTTGCGAATACAGCGATGCCATCAGGCGTTATGTTTCCCCATGCTTCTCGCCGCCGGCCTCACTCCTGCTTGGCAACAAATCGCGGTGCTTGACAGCTTGCGACCGGGCGAAGTCAATCGAGCTCGCGAGGTCCATTGGTGTGCCTCAGGAAAAGTCCTGAACGTCGGCGTGGCACTGACGCAACTGGGTGCCGATGCACGCACGCTGTCACTCGTCGGCACCGGCCCGGCGGGTGAGGCCGCCAAACGTGAGATGACACAACTCGGCGTGTCGATGCGCTGGATCGACAGCACCGCGCCGATGCGTGTCTGTACGACCTTGCTCGATCGTGAGTCAGGCCAGGCGACCGAGATCGTCGAGAACTCTCCCGCCGCATCGCCGGAAGAACTCACGTCCTTCGAAGCCGTCTTCGCCGAGGAGGTTGCGTCCGCGGAATTCGTGATCCTGACCGGCTCGCTACCCTCGAACTCGCCGTGCGGTTTTTACTCGACGCTACTCAAGCGCGTTCGCGGCCAAGCGATTCTCGATATTCGCGGCCCCGAACTACGGGCCGCTTTGACGCACCGCCCGTTTCTCGTGAAGCCGAATCGTGAGGAACTCCGCCACACGGTCAATCGTCCTTTGCCCGACGACGACTCCGTTTGGCAAGCAATGAGCGAGCTGCGTGATTGGGGTACCGAGTGGGTCGTCGTGACGGATGGCCCGCGCGACGTTTTCGTATTGCACGCGAACAATCGCTGGCGTTTGACGCCTCCGAAGGTCGAAGTCATCAATCCCATCGGCTGTGGCGATTGCCTGGCGGCTGGCATCGCTTGGGGGTTGCAAGCTGCGCGCGAGCCACTCGAAGCCATACGTCTTGGCATCGCGGCTGCTGCCGAGAATGCAACCCAGTTGCTACCGGCACGGCTGAAACTCGCTCGCGTCCTCAACAGATTGGCTGAGGTTGTGATCGCTTAACTCACAACACCGATCTTCTCGCGAGCCAAAACCATTTTTCACGACAGGACGGGCGGTATCGTTCGCGTGGATTGATGGGGATCGATCAGGCGGTTGAGTTATTCCGATCCTGACGTGGACGTTGTTGTTTACCCACGTTTGTTTCTTGGAATCTCAGCAAGTTCGATCGCGCGCTAATGACTGCGGAGCATTATTGGCTGCCACGGGAAAGTTTCCCTCACCTACCCCTGTTTCTCACGCTGTGTCATGGGATCCAACGGATCAGATTCACCAATCGAATCCGCTGTCGATCGACCACCATTGATTCCTGATTGGAGAACATCATGCTGTTGAACGCTTGGGTGAAGTCGCTCTGGACACGCTGCCGGGAACACGGTCGTCCGCGAAATCGCCTCAGCCGCAGTCGCATGGCGCGCTTGCACGTCAGCGAACTGATCGGCATGCATTCCTCCGGCTCGGGGAAGGAACGTGTGTTTGCGAACATCGAGAGCTTGGAAGACCGCGCACTCTTGGCAGTCTCGGCATTGGGCACGGCCGTATCGAATGATGGTTCGGGCACCACGCGGACGATCTCCAGCTTTACGGTCGGCGTTGGCTCGGATCGCCTGATCGTTGTCGCGGTTGAACAGACAACTGGCACGGCCTCCAGTGTCGCCTATGGCAGCACGCCGCTCACACAGGCCCAATCCATCACGAATGCCACCGCCAACAATACTGCGAGCTTGTGGTACGCGACATTGGGTTCGTCCGCCTCGGCAACGACCGCCGACGTCGTGGTGACTTTATCGGCATCGGCAACCGGTAGTGCTGCCAGCGCCGTAGCATTCGCCGGGGTGGACCAATTGACGCCAATCACCGGCGCAGTATCGACCACGTCGATCGATGCCCTGTCCAGCAGCCTCGTCGTCGTCAGTACAGGAGGCGACTTGGTGATCGACGCAATCGGGCAGGTCAGCAATAGCTCGTCTGACGATCTTGCGGTGGGCAGTGGGCAGACTGCACTCGCTGACCTTAACACGTTTAACAGCAATGGCCGGTTTGATGGCGGGTTCAGCACGGAAGCTGGCGCCGCCAGTGTGACGATGAGTTGGACTGCCACTTCCGGCGGCACCTCGGGAATCAGCCACGTGGCCGCCAACATTAACGCCCGGACCCCCATGACGCTGACGTGGGTTGGCGACGTGAGTGCCAACTGGAACGACGGCACTTCCGGGGTGAACACGAACTGGAGCAGCAATATCCTCCCAGCGAGCGGCGATACGCTCGTGTTTGATGGGACGGGCACCGGCTTCACCCTGAATAACAATACGACCGCTGCCAACACCTATTCGTTGCAGTTCACGGCCGGCGGCTACGCGATCAACGGCAATTCGATCACTTTGAACACCACGACCACGGGTGCCGCTTTCGCCATTCAAAACACCACCGGAAGTAATTCCATCGGAACCGCTGACTTCACATTGGCTGGCTCCGTGAATCCCCTCGACATCACCGGGGGCACACTCACTTTGACCTCTGGCAGCATTGTCAGTGGAGGCGCAACGAATCCCGTCACCAAGACTGGCTCCGGCAAGCTCACCCTCGCGGGCGTCAATACCTATACCGGCAAGACGATCATCAATGTTGGCACAGTCTCAATCGCGGCTGAAACGGGTCTGGGCGCGAACCCCGGAAGCAATACGCCGGATCAGCTCACACTCAACGGGGGTATCCTGGAAGCGACGGCGAACTTCACGATTGACGACTCAAGACGCGGGATCACGGTGGGAGCCAGCGGCGGCACGTTCGACGTCGATTCGGGAATTACATTGACCTTGGATCCTGGCCGAGTGATTGCCGGTGCGGGCGACCTCACCAAGTCTGACTCCGGCACGCTCAGCATCATCAGCAATAACACGTACACGGGCTCGACAATCATCAACGCTGGCACGTTGAGCACTGATGCCTCTGGGGTTCCAGACGCGTCGGCGGTGATCTTGGCAAACGTCGCAGGCGCGACGTTCGACATCACGGGTGCCAAGACGATTGGATCCCTTTCCGGCGGAGGAACGACGGGTGGGAACGTGGCGTTGGGTGCTAACGCCCTAACAACGGGAAACAGTTCGAACACAATATTCGCCGGCGTGATGAGTGGCACCGGCGGCACTTTGATTAAACAAGGCTCTGGAATCTTCACCCTTACTGGCGCGAACTCGTACACGGGCTTGACCACCGTAAGTGTCGGTGCGCTCAACATCCAAAATGCCAACGCCTTGGGCACAACGGCCGCCGGCACGACGGTGACAAGCGGCGCAGCCCTCGAGATCCAGGGTGGAATCGCGGTTGGGGTAGAAGCACTGACGCTCGATGGATCTGGAGTGAGCAGCAACGGCGGGCTCCGAAATATTAGCGGTAACAACAGTTGGGCTGGCACGATCACAATTAACTCGACCACGACAATTCAATCGGACGCTGGAACACTGACGCTGGATGTGGTCAGCGGAAATGCAATCACCGGTTCAAATGATGCGATCATTCTGGAGGGAGCCGGAAATGGCGTCATTAACGACACCCTTGCGATCGGCTCAGGCACGTTGACCAAAAACGATGCCGGCACGTGGACACTCGCGGGAGCCAACAGCTACACGGGAGCCACGATCATCAATGGTGGCGTCCTGAACGTTCGGAACAACACCGGATTGGGCACGATCGCCGGCGGTGTCGCCGTGGCGAGCGGTGCGTCGTTGGAGTTACAGGGCGGGGTTACGATCGGCGCGGAGGCGTTAACGATGGACGGGACCGGGATCTCGGGTAACGGTGCGTTGCGGAACGTCAGCGGCACCAATAGTTGGGCCGGCGCGATCACGTTGGCGAGTACTGGGGCACGCATTAACTCTGACGCCGGGTCGCTGGCCGTCACGGGCGGGGTCACTGGAACTGGATTGGCACTGACCGTCGGTGGCGCCGGCAATACGACGGTGAGTACGACGGGAATCAACACGAGTACCGGCGGAACGCTCACCAAGGACGGGGCGGGAACGCTGACCGTTAGCGCCGCCGGCAACTACACCGGCGCGACGGCAATCAATGTCGGTGTCTTGAACATCCAGAACGCGACCGCGACGGGCACGACGGCCGGCGGTGTCACGGTGGCCAGCGGTGCGGCGCTGGAAATCCAGGGCGGAATCACGGTCTCGGAACCGCTGACGCTGAATGGCACGGGAATCAGCAACGGCGGCGCGCTGAAGAACATCGCGTCGAATAACACCTGGAACGGCAGCATCACGCTCGCCAGCAATGCGTCGAGCGGTGGAACAAGCGGTAGCGGGAATGAATTGGTTCTCAACGGCGCCATCGGACAGTCTGGCGGTGCCCGATCGCTCGACGTCGTCGGCGCCATCTCCTTGGTGATGCAGAGCAGTGCGGCGAACACCTACACGGGCACCACGACCGTGCTCACGGCCAGCGGCACGCTCCGTCTGCGGCGCACCGCCGACAATGGGACGATCGTCGGCCCGCTGGTGATCGGCGACGGGGTCACCGCCGGCACAGTCCACATTGATTCGTCAAACCAAATCGCAAACGCCTCCGACGTCACCGTCAATAGCGGCAGCACATTGGCCTTGGGACCGTTCGGAAGCGTTTCCGAGACAGTTGACGAACTCGCTGGCAGCGGGACCGTCGAGGGTGCCGCGAGCGGTGCAAGTGACAGCTTGACAGTAGGAGCCAACAACGGAAGCAGCACGTTCTCAGGCGTCATCCAAAACGGTGGCAGCGACGGAACGACTCTGTCCCTCACCAAGACCGGCAGTGGAACTCAAACGCTGTCCGGCACCAACACCTACACCGGCTCCACGACGATCAGCAACGGAACTTTGCTCGTGACTGGCTCCACCGCCAGTGGCAGCGCAGTCTCCGTCGCGAGCGGCGCAACCTTGGGCGGCACAGGCACGGTGAGCGGTGCAGTCTCGGTTGCCAGCGGCGGAACCGTCGCCCCCGGAACGAGCCCGGGCGTCCTAACGGATGGCTCCATCAACTTCGCGAGCAGTTCGACCGTCAGCGTCGAAATTGGAGGCACGACTCCTGGAACCGGCGCTGGCCTGCATGACCAACTGGTCATCACGAGTTCGGCGGTGGGAGCAGTCACGATCGGCAGCGGCGCCACGTTGACGATGTCGGCCTTCGACGGCGGCAGTGGCCCCGTCTTTGTCCCTTCCGCTGGCAACACGTTTGTCATCATCAAGAATGATGGGAGCAGCTCGGTCGTAGGCAACTTCAGCGGGCTGGCTCAAGGTGGCCTCATCTCCAACTTCATCAGCAGCGGCTTCGGAGCCTACATCTCCTACACCGGCGGCACCGGCAACGATGTGGTCATCACCGTCAACACGGCTCCGGTGCTGGACGATACGAAGAATTCGGCCGGCGCAACGGCTGGGATTGTCTTGAACTCGGTGAACGAGGATCCCGGTGCCCCGAGCGGCGCCGTGGGAACGCTCGTCAGCAGCCTCATCGCGATCAGCGGCAACGTGACGGACGCAAACGTCTCACCCGTGACCGGCATCGCCTTGACCGCCACCGCCACAACCAACGGCACTTGGTTCTACACGACCAACGGTGGCACAAACTGGGCGGCGGTGGGCTCAGTTTCGAACACGAGCGCCCTGCTGCTCGCGGCCAACGGGGACACGCGGCTGTACTTCCAGCCAACCGCCAATTTCAACGGCACCGTGACGAACGCCATCACCTTCCGCGCCTGGGACCAAAGCAGCGGCACCGCCGGAACAACGGCAAACACCTCAACCAACGGCTCCGCCACCGCCTTCAGCACCACCACGGATACCGCAGATATCACGATCAACGCGGTCAACGACGCACCGGTGGGCCTAGTGACGATTGATGACGCGACTCCGGACGAAGACCAGATGCTGACGGTCTCGGACACGCTGGCCGATGCGGACGGCTTGGGAACGATCACGTACACGTGGAAGCGGGCGGACGATGCGGCCTTCACCACCAACGTGACGACGGTGGGAACGGGCGCGACATTCACACCGGGCGATGCGGAAGTGGGCAAGTTCCTGCGGGTCACAGCCAGCTACACGGACGGGAACAGTACGGCGGAGAGCGTACATTCGGCGGTGACGTCGGCGGTGAGCAACGTCAACGACGCGCCGGCGGGCGCGGTGACGATTGATGACACGACTCCGGTGGAAGACCAGTTGCTGACGGTCTCGGACACGCTGGCCGATGCGGACGGTTTGGGAACGATCACGTACACCTGGAAGCGGGCAAACGATGCGGCGTTCACCACGGGGGTGACGACGCTGACGACGGGTTCGACGTTCACCCCGGGCGATGCGGAAGTGGGCAAGTTCCTGCGGGTCACGGCCAGCTACACGGACGGCCGCAGCACGGCCGAGAGCGTGCATTCGGCAGTCACTACGGCGGTACTCAAGGATGCGGCGTTGGCGATCTCAGCCGTCGGCACGTCGAAGCCGGAAATGGACAGCGGCAGCAATCAGTTCAATTTCATCGTGGCTCGCACAGGTGACGCGTCCAACGAGTTGTACGTGGATTATTTCGTGACCGGTAGCGGCACGAATCCCGCCGACGCCGACGACTTTGGCGGCACGCTGCCGTCAGGCACGTTGTACTTCGCTGCCGGAGGGACATCGAAGCCATTCACCATAAGCGTCAGCGGTGACATCACGATCGAAAATGACGAAGGTTTCACGGTCACGCTGTCGAATCCCAATCCCAGCACGGGCGTCATCATTGGCACGGCGACCGCCACGGGCACGATCCAAAACGATGACGCCCGCCTGGCGATCGCGGCCGCGAGCGCCGTCAACGTGGAAGGCCAGACCGGGACCACGCCGGCCACGCCGTTTACTTTCACGGTGATTCGCACCGGCTTCGTCAACACCACGGCCCTCGCGACCTTCACCGTCACCGGCAGCGGAGTCAATCCGGCGGGCGCATCCGACTTCGTCGCGACCAGTGGCAACGTGGCGTTTGCCATCGGTGAAACGTCCAAGACCCTGACGATCAACGTCGTGGGCGACACGGTGGGCGAAACGGACGAAGGCTTTACCGTCACGTTGTCGAATCCCTCTGGAGCGCTGCTCGGCACCGCTTCCGCGGACGGCACCATTTTGGATGATGACTCGTCACTGTCGATCGCGCCGCTGGACGCTGTCAAAGCAGAACCGAGCAGCGGCACTTCGCCGTTCACGTTCACGGTCAGCCGCACCGGCGCGACGGCGGGCATCGCCACCGCGAACTACACCATCAGCGGGACCGGCACCAGCCCGGCCAGCTCATCCGACTTCGGCGGCACCTTCCCGACGGGCACCGTTTCGTTCTTAAGCGGGCAGACCACTCAGACCATCACCGTCAATGTCAGCAGCGACGCGCTGGTGGAATTAGACGAAACCTTCAAGGTCACTCTGTCCAACCCCAGCGTCGGCACGTCTCTGGCCACAGCGATCGCCACCGGCAAGATCCTGGGAACCACCTCGACGTTCGCCATCGCGGCCGCCAGTGCCGCGAAGGCCGAAGGGAACACCGGCAACACACCCACGACGCCGTTCACGTTCACAGTGACTCGCACCGGTTCGGCCGGCACCGGGAGCGTCAACTTCACCGTCACCGGCAGCGGGACGAACGCCGCCACTGCCGACGACTTCTCGGGTGGCGTGTTCCCCACAGGCACGCTGAGCTTCGCGAGCGGTGAAAGTTCGAAGACGCTCACCATCGACGTGATCG
>CAZPUJ010000583.1:0-2924 GCA_964589725.1 uncultured Planctomycetaceae bacterium | reverse complement strand
AGCTCCGGCCGCTTCGACAGCAGGCGTTTCAGATAGCCGAGCAAGAAGTCGATATTTAGGCTGCGCTCATGAGCCTCATCAACAATGATCGTGTCGTATTGGTCGAGGAAGCGATCGGCGCGTGTTTCCGCCAGTAGCACTCCGTCGGTCATCAGCTTGATGAGCGTCTTCGGTTGCGTTGCTTCCGTGAAGCGGATTTTGTAGCCGACCAAGTCACCAAGCGAAGTGCCGATCTCCTCGGCGACGCGTGCGGCAATGTTGCGCGCGGCGACCCGGCGCGGCTGCGTGTGACCGATCATCCCGGCGACGCCCCCGCCCAGTGACAAGCACATCTTCGGCAATTGCGTCGATTTGCCAGAGCCCGTCTCACCGCAAACGATCACGACTTGATGCTGCCGAATCGCCACGGCAATCTCGTCACGCATAGCGAGGATCGGCAGTTCGTTGTCAAACCGAATGGCAGGGACGCTGCTGAAGCGTTGTTCGCGGCGAGCGATCGAGCGTTGCAACGCCTCGGCAAATTTGTCCTCAAGCTTGTCGTGCCGGCGGTTGGCCTTGAGTACATCGCGTAGTTCACGAACTTGCCGACGCAGCCGATGTTGATCGCACTGCATGGCGGCGGCGATCTGGCGTTCCCAATCCGCAAGCGGTGACATGGACAGCATTCGATACGCTTGTCGTTACGCGTCCTCGTCCTCTTCCACTTCGTCTTCGTTCAGCAGACGGACATCGCTGGAGGACGATGATCCCATCGCGTGGTCGTCTTGGTCCATGCGTTCTTCCTCGTGCTGACGCCCGCGGGACGGGAGTTTCATCATCACTTCCGTGCCGGCGTCTTGTTCGACCATGTCGGGATCGTCCGGGCCGAGATGGACGCGGTACTTCGCGTTGGCGAAAGCCAACTCGTCGCCGGGTAAGAGTGCTCCGCGAGTCACCTTCTGGCCATTGACCTTCGTGCCGTTCGTGCTGCCAAGGTCGCGAATGAACAGCAATCCGTCGGTCTTCACGATCATGCAGTGCAACTTCGAGACGCTGCTGCGATCAATGTAGATGTCGCAGACGCCTCGCTTGCGGCCGACGATGATCACGTCTTTTTTGAGACGGATCGATCGATCGCCATCGATCGAGACCAGTTTGGCTTCCATGACAAGACCCGCGTGGGAAGTGCTTCGCAAGAAAAGGAATAGACAATGTTCCACGAGAAAGTCCGTCTGTCAAGATGCCGGTCACGACTCTTGAATGTGAAGTGAGCGGTCGCTACCGTCCCCGATTCGCTGCGCCCCGGCTCAGTGCGGTGGCGTCAACTGCCGCCACCCGTTGTGTTTGAGTGATTCGGGCCGTTTGCCCGCTGTCCGGCCGAGGGGTGATCGACTCAGAGGAAAACACGAATGTCAAACAAGTACGTCTATTTCTTTGGTGGCAGTAAGGCGGATGGCAACGGCAAGATGAAAGATCTGCTGGGAGGCAAAGGAGCCAACCTGGCGGAGATGTGCTTGATCGGGCTGCCGGTTCCGGCTGGATTCACGATCACCACCGAGGTTTGCAATCTTTACTCAGCCAAAGGCAATACGTATCCCGAAGAACTGGCCACTCAGATTGAGGCGGCGATGCGTCAGACCGAGTCGGTTATGGGAGCCAAATTCGGCGACAGCAAGAATCCGCTGCTCGTCTCGTGTCGCTCCGGCGCGAGAGTGTCGATGCCCGGCATGATGGATACGGTCCTCAACATCGGCCTGAATGAAAAGACGCTGGCCGGGCTGATTGCGTCCACCGGTAACGAGCGGTTCGCGTGGGACAGCTATCGCCGCTTCGTGCAGATGTACGGCGACGTGGTGCTCGACCTGAAGCCGCAGTCGAAGACTGAGATCGACCCGTTTGAGAAGATTATGGAAGAGGTCAAGCACGAACGCGGCGTGCATCTCGACACGGAGTTGAACGTCAACGACCTGAAGGAACTTGTCAAGCGGTTCAAGGCGGCGGTGAAGACCAAGAAGGGAGCCGAATTCCCGGACGATCCGATGCAACAAATGATGGGCGCGGTCGCCGCCGTGTTCGGCTCGTGGGGGAACGACCGAGCGGTCGTCTATCGCCGCCAATACGGCTACCCACACGATTGGGGCACCGCCGCCAATATCTGCTCGATGGTGTATGGCAATATGGGCGAGGACTCGGGCACGGGCGTCGCTTTCACGCGAGATCCGGCCACTGGCGAGAAGATTTTCTACGGAGAGTACCTGATCAACGCGCAGGGCGAGGACGTCGTCGCCGGCATCCGTACGCCGAAGAAGATCGCCGAACTCGCGCAGGACATGCCCGCCTGCTATGCCCAGCTTCAAGACATTCGCGGCAAGCTGGAAGCTCACTACCGCGACGTCCAGGACATCGAGTTCACTATCCAGAAGGGCAAGCTGTGGATGCTGCAAACTCGCAACGGCAAGCGGACCGGCTTCGCGGGCGTGCGGTTCGCCGTGGACATGGTCGAGGAAGGTCTCATCACCAAGAACGAGGCGATGTCCGCTGGACGCATTCCGCCCGATGACCTCAACCAACTGTTGCAGCCAATCTTCGATGCCGATGCCAAGCGGAAGGCTCAGGCCGAGGGCAAGGTGCTCGCGAAGGGAATCAACGCCGGACCCGGTGCCGCGACCGGCAAGATCATGTTCTTTGCCGACGACGCGGAAGCCTATGTCCACAAGCACGGCAAGGGCGTGGTCCTCGTCCGCCGCGAAACGTCGCCGGAAGATTTGCGCGGCATGCAAGCGGCCGAAGGCATCCTCACGGCGTTCGGGGGAGCGTCCTCGCACGCCGCGCTGGTCTCGCGGCAGATGGGTAAGGTCTGCATCGTGGGCTGTGCCGGATTGCAGATCGACTACGAAAAGCGAACGCTCACGGCCGGCGGCAAGACACTGAAAGAGGGCGACTTC
>CAZPUJ010000582.1:0-14180 GCA_964589725.1 uncultured Planctomycetaceae bacterium | reverse complement strand
AAACCATCGATGCGGTTCAATTGCCGCTGCTTGACGATCGGACCGGCTGTGCCATCAGATCGAAAGAGTCGCAGGTCGCCATCAGAGCGTCCCGAAAGCAGCCATTGGCCATCGGGACTCCAGGCCACGACGCTCACCGGTCCGCCCGGATCGAGCACTGGACCTGTCGTGCCATCGGCTCGCCACAAGTGAATTTTTCCTTCCGCGCCGGCGGATGCGATCTGTCCGTCGCGGTTCCAGGACACGGTCTGAACTCGCTTTTCGTGTGCTTTGAATTCGAGGCCGAGCGTTCCATCGGTCTGCCAAACGCGGACGACGTCGTCGTGCGTTGCCGTGACGAGACGTTTTCCGTCCGGACTCCACGCGAAACAGTTGAGCTTCGATTTGTCAGGCTGGAAGGAGAATTGCTGAGCCAGCTCCGGCGTCCAGATTCGCAGCGACGTACCCAAATCCGCCGTGGCCAATTGCTGGGCATCGGGACTCCACGCAACCTGGCCCAAAGATCCCCCGAACTCGGACACGGCAATGACCTCGCTCTTGCCGTCCGCTCGCCACAGACGCATCGACTTGTCACGAAGGCTGGCAACCAACCGTGTTCCATCAGGACTCCAGGCGACGTTGCCGGACCAGCCGGTTTCCATCAACTTCAGCGACCGAACGGAACCGTGCAGTTCCTTCATTCCCAGTTCCAGCCCAGCCACCCATGCCAAACGCTGGCCATCGCCGCTCAACGCGACAGACTCGATGGACTGCGCCGCGTTCGCCTGTTGGACCCCCGGCGGACCGTCCAGCCCCCACATCGAAATCGTTTTATTCTTACTGTCCACCACGACCAAATGCTCGCCATCAGGAGCCCACGTCAGGTGCGACGCTCTGACGCTAAACACTCGGGCATTTCCGCCGTCGGCGGGCCACAGGCACACCGTCCCATCGGCACTGCACGACGCGATCCACCCGGCGCGTCCCCACGACACCGAGAGGATCCCTTTCTGATGTCCTTTGATCTCTCGAATCAAGGCACCGTTGGACTTCCAAAGTCGCAACGTGTGGTCGTCGCTTCCGGAGACAATCCGTTTTCCATCAGGACTCCAGGCCATGCACCGGACGTTTTTGGCGTGCCCGCTGAGTAAGGTCGCATGACCGCCGCTGGAATTCCAAATGGAGACCTCTTTCAGACCACAACCCGCCAACAAGCGACTATTGTGACTCCAACTCAAATTGACCACTGCCGCGCGAAGGGATTTCAGCACCGGTCCCGGCGTCCCGTCCGCGTGCCACAGGCGCACCGTTTTGTCGTTGGAACCTGACGCCAGACGTGTGCCATCCGGGCTCCATGCCAGCGCACTGACCTCTCCTGTGTGCCCGGCCAAAACATGAACGAGCCGCCAAGTCTCCGTGTCGTACAGTCGCACAAGGCCCGCACTCTCACCACAAGCCACTCGATTCTGGTCAGGACTCAAGGCGACCGAAACGACGTTCGATCGCGGAAGCACTGTCTCGACCTGCCAACGCCCCAGCCCCGCGATTGGGCTCGGCGGCGGCCAGAGCAACCCCGGCAACACTTCGGCCGGCACACCTTTCGGCAACGGAGCCACCGGTGGTCCTGATCCCGATACGTCCGGCTTTTTCGACTTGTTTGCTGAAGAGTTGCCTGGCGCGGAGTCTTCATTCTTTGCCGACGTCGTCGAACTCAAGGTTTCTGGACGGATCTGCGCATCGTTGGATTGTCGTGGACGCTTCCACAGAATCGTCGCGAGGGCCAAACACAGGACGATCGCGACGACTCCACCGCTGATCAACAATTGCCGCTTTCGCCGGTCCTTTCCGGTCACCACGCTCCCTGTGCTGGCGAGCGCCGTCAGAGTTTCGCTCGACGGACGTAAGGCTTGGGTGTCGCTCCCTTCTTTCGTCGCTAGTTTATGAGCGGCTTGCGCGGCAACGGTATCGCTGGCAATGCCGTGCAGGAAGCTCATCAAGTCCCCCTCGTCGGTCGCGGCCCGCGCGGCGAGTATCGGTTGTTCGACCGGAGCAGTTTCTGTCAGGCACGTGCTCAAGGCCGAAATGACTTCTGTCATCGACGGGTATCGATCCTCGGGTTGCTTGGCGAGCATGCGCCGAAAGACGGCCTCCAATCCAGGAGGCACATCGGGACAGACGGCTCGCAGCGTCGGGATCGGAGCATCCCGGTGAGCCAGCAACTTTTTCATCATCGTGTCGGCTTGGTAACACACCTTTCCGGTCAACAAGTAGAACAGCGTGCAGCCCAGGCTGTAGATGTCGGACCGGGCGTCAGCGTGCTTCGTATCCAACGCTTGCTCCGGGGACATGTAGTCAACCGTCCCCATGATGGCTCCCGACTGCGTGAGGCTCGCCGCGCTGGATCCGTCCGTGTCCGACAAGCTGTTGTCCAGTCGCGCCAACCCCATATCGAGAATCTTGACAGTGCCACGATGGTCCAGCAGCAAGTTGTGCGGCTTAATGTCACGATGCACGACGCCCTGCTGGTGCGCGTATTCCAGCGCGTGCGCCGCTTGACAAATGCAATCCACCGCTTGCGACACGGGCAATGGGCCGCTGGATTTCACCAGCGACGACAAGTCGGACCCGTCGACAAAGTCCATCACCAGCGAAAGCGTCCCGTCGTGCTCGTCGGCAGCCAACGCCGCCACGATGTTCGGGTGATTGAGCTTCCCGGCGGCGATCACTTCTCGCTGAAAGCGTCGGCGAGAGTTGGAGTTCTTCGTAACCTCCGGGGAGATCACCTTCAAAGCCACTACTCGTCCCATGCGTCGATGCTTCGCCTTGAAAACCGTCCCCATGCCTCCTTCGCCAATCTTTTCGAGGACGGCGTAGTTCCCCATCACCAAGCCTTGCGGCTTCCCTTGGAAGAGGGCCGACGCTTGATACGGCGTCAGCATCTTCCGCCGCACTAAATCCCGCGCGAACTCTTCGGCGTTGTCGGGACCGAACTTCCCCGCCGACAGTTGAGCTCGAAACTGATCGACTTCGCCAGCAGTCATCAACTCGCTGTCGATCAAATGTCGGACGAATCGTTCGAGCGTCATGTCCATGCGGCGGATTGTCAGTTGTTCGAGCGGAGGCGTCTACCGTGCCGCCAAAAGTTGGTTCTCGTCTTCGCCTCTTCCCGTGGATCAATGGACTGGAGAGTTATGTAATGCTCGTCATCAGCCAATATGAAATCTGCCTCAGTGGCAGTGAGTGGATTGACGATCGCTGACACGATAGCTAAACATCTCATTTGTGTGGTGCGGATTGAGATGTTTCGGGTTTTCATTTGAGGAGATAATTATGGCCAAAAAGGCGAGTGCTTCGGTTCCCAAGGCGGAAATTATTCGTGAGGCCCTCCAGAAGGGAATTGAATCTCCCTCGGCGATTTCGGCATATGCCAAACAAAGCCACGGCTTGGTGATTGATCCGAAGTATGTCAGTGTCATTAAGTCGCAGATTCGTGCTCGGGAACGTGGTCGCTCGACTCGTGGTGGAAGTCGCGACGCACAAAAAGACGCCATGCTGTTCGCGCTGAAGTGTGGTTCCGTCGACAAAGCCAAGAAGGCATTGGAAGCCGTCAAGAGCGATCCAGTGCTCGCCTTCGCCGTTGCTATGGGCGGTGTCGATAAGGCGGTAGGCACGCTGAAGGACTTGTCGTCACATCTGGGAGGCTAGTAACCATCATTAATGTTGGCGAATCGGCTTACTGGCGGAGGCAGTGCCAGCCCCCTGCCGCCGGGGGCTGCATTCGCCGTGCTGTCAGGACAGTATCGGCAACGGCGAGTCGCCATGCTGATGTTCGTGTGTGGCGATCGAACCGATTAACGTCGTCGGCGTGCAGTCCTGGACCGCCACTCGGACTAAGTTTCCGGCCAGACGTGGATTGCCGTCAAACACGACGATGCGATCGCAGCGGGTGCGGCCGACAAGCTGCGTGTGGCGAGTGGTGTTATCTAATGCGGCGTCATCTAAGACGGTATCATCTAACACAGCGCTGTTCCGTCGTGTCGGTACATACGATTCGTCAGTTCCCTCGGAAGCTTGTTCCCTGCGGGTGGCTTTGCTGATGCCTTCGACCAGAACCTCAAATGCCGAGCCGATGAGTTCGGCGTTGTCTTCCTCGCTGATGCGGTTTTGCAGATCGAGCATCTCATTGTTGCGGTGACGTTTCACCGCCTCGGGCACATCGTCGGCCCAGAGGTCGTTGGCTTTGGTGCCGGGGCGCGGACTGTATTTGAAAATGAAGCTGTTCTTGAATCGGCATTCGCGGATCAGGTCCAGGCTTTTCTGGTACGAGCCGTCGGACTCGCCGCAGAAGCCGACGATGAAATCGCTCGACACGGCGCACTGGGGAAGCGTCTCGCGAATGCGCCCGTACATCTCGCGGTATTGTTCGACGGTGTAGCCGCGCTTCATGCGCTTGAGCATTTCGTCGCAACCCGATTGAGCGGGCACGTGCAGGTATTGGGCGACCTTCGGCAAATCGCGAACGGCCTGCAGCAAATCGTCGGTCATGTCGCGTGGGTAGTTAGTGACGAATTTGATCCGCGCGATGCCCGGCGTGTCGTGAATCAGTTCCAAGAGGTCGGACATCCGGAACAGCCGGCCGTCTTGCGTGTACTTGTAGCTGTTGACCGTTTGGCCCAACAGCGTGACTTCCTTGACGCCCTGAGTCGCGAGCAGTTTGACCTCGTGAGCGATCTCGCGCGGGGGGCGGCTTTGTTCGGGACCGCGCGTCATCGGCACGACACAGTATGTACAGAACTTGTCGCAGCCGATCATGATTCGCACAAACGCCTGAAACGGCGTCGGACGCATTTCAGGATCGCGGGCCGGGTCATAGCTTTCAAAGCTGTTGGCGACTTCTGTTCGAGAACCTTCGCTGCGGTCGAGGCTGACAGCCATGCGGCGGCCTCGGTCGCTGCGAGCCTCGGCGATCAAGCGGGGAATCTCTTTGAGCTGTCCCGTGCCAACGACCATGTCGACATGTGGCGCGCGTTGAAAGATCAGTTCTTGGTCTTTCTGAGCCATGCAGCCGAGCACGCCGATCACTTGGTTCGGACGCGCACGCTTGCTGAATTTCAGCCGGCCGAGCTGACTATAGATCTTGTGCTCGGCGTGATCGCGGACGCTGCATGTGTTGAACAGAAGCGTGTCCGCGTCCTTGACGTCATTTGTCAGCGAGTAGCCTTGCTGACGCAACGCCGCTACGACCAACTCGCTATCGAGCATGTTCATCTGACAGCCGACGGTCTCGATGTAGAGCTTGCCGTTATGTTCGGGAGCGGACATGATGCTAATCTTCAAGCAAGCGACCCCACTGGGCTTGCCCCAGTGGCTCGCGGGTTTTTGAGCTACTTTGGCCTCACTCGAAATGGTCGCAGGAGTAGTGCAAAAACCCGCAAGCCACCGACACAAGGTCGGTGGGGTCGCTGGTTTGGGGGCTAGTCGCGGATACGTTCGATGTATTCACCGGTGGCCGCGTCGATCTTGATTTTTTCACCCGAGGCGACAAACGCCGGCACCTGGACTTCGGCACCGGTTTCGACCTGTGCGGCCTTGGTCACGTTCGACGAAGTATTGCCGCGGACGGCTGGCTCGGTGTACGTGATTTGCAAGATGACATGTTGCGGAGGCGTAAAGTCAATTAAGCGCTCATTCCAGAACAGCAACTGGCAAGGAGCACCTTCCTTGATGAATCTTAAGGCGTCCGCACAGACCTCGGTCGGCAGCGTGTGTTGTTCGAAGGACTCGTTGTCCATGAACACGTAGCCATTGGCGTCGCGATAGGAGTACACGCCGTCGCTCTTGCGGATGTCCGCGCCTTCGAGACCGTCGCCGCTCTTGTACGTTCGATCGAGCATCGTTCCTTTGAGCAGGTTCTTCAGCCGCGTGCGGTAAAGGGCTTGGCCTTTGCCCGGCTTGACGAACTCGAGCGACACCATGTCATACGGTTCGCCTTCGACGATGACTTTGATCCCTTTCTTAAAGTCACTAGTGCTGATGTTGGCCATTGGTCTTTCTCTAAGAAACGGTTACCGTGTCCTGGAACAACACGGCAAACGATAGCAGACGGAGTTCACCGCGAGAATGCCTGATTTGACCGTGGATTTGAGCCGTTGCCGGCGTCCGGGCCGTCCAAAATGGGACGAGTTTATAGCGAGGTCGCGAGGTTGATGTCGAGGATGTCGGAATGGCGACAGTCATTGGCCGAGGCGATTCGCGATCCACGAGTGCTCGCCGAACGGCTGCGTTTGCCAGCCGACGTTATCGAGAATGCGGTCTCGGCGTCACGCGGCTTTCCGTTGCTGGTGACCGAAAGTTTTCTGCAGCGGATGCGGCCGGGAGACCTGGACGATCCGCTGCTGCGACAGGTGTTGCCGATCGCGGCGGAACAAGCGGAGGTCTCCGGCTTCGTCAACGACGCGCTCGACGAGTCGCGATTTCGCAAAGCTCCGGGGTTGTTGCACAAGTACGACGGACGAGCGTTGCTGGTGCTGACGGGAGCGTGCGCGATTCATTGCCGTTACTGCTTTCGGCGGCATTATCCGTACTCGCAGGAGCCGAAGCGGCTGGACGATTGGGAGCCGGCGTTTGAGGCGATCGAGCAAGATGCTTCGATTCGCGAAGTGCTGCTCAGTGGCGGCGACCCCTTGATGCTGACCGATGAACGTCTGGCGGCCGTCGTGCGACGACTGGAGCAAATCACGCATTTGCGGCGGCTGCGATGGCACACTCGGTTGCCGATCGTGCTGCCGAATCGCGTGACCGGCGAACTCTTGAACTTGCTGACGACAAGTCGCCTCACGGCGGTCGTCGTCGTGCATGCGAATCATCCGAACGAATTGGACGGCGATTGCGCGTTGGCCTTAAGACAACTTACGCAGTCAGGCGTGATGACGCTCAATCAAGCGGTGTTGCTGCGGGGCGTAAACGATTCGGTCGCGACCCTGGCCGAACTGAGCGAGCGGCTGATCGATGTCGGCGTGAAGCCGTACTACCTGCATCAACTCGACCGAGTCGCGGGAACGGCTCACTTCGAGGTTGCCGAACAGGACGGCAAGCGTCTGATCAGCGAACTCCGTAAACGCCTGCCCGGCTACGCCGTGCCGCAATACGTGCGCGAGACTCCCGGCGATCCGTTCAAGATGCCACTGGAAGATGGGTTTGAATTGTCGTCCACCAACGACAAACTGGTGTCTTGACGAACGCATCCCGAAGTGAGGCGAATCATGTCGCGAGAACTCTCGGTCGGTCCCGGACACGATGATGCGTTGGGCTCGTGCGGTTGGTTCGTTGACGGGATTGTGCCTTAGAATGGTTGTGGCTGATTCCGGGATGTTCGCCGGCGAGCCTTGTTGGCGCCGTCCTGGGAATAGTCCATTGGGGATGTCGGTCATGCCCGTCACCATTCATTCTCGGTGGTTGATTGCGCGAGTCTCGCTCGCTTTCAGCGTCCTTTCGGCTTGCACCGGAATGTTTCCGCCGACGCTGTTCGCGGCGGATGTGATCGACGCATCGGTCGTTCGAACATCGATCCTGCGACTCGACGCGGACCGCAAGACGGAGCGAGAGGAGGCCGAGCATGAATTGTTGCGGTTCGGTCCGAAGGTGCTGCCGATGCTGCCCGATCCGGAGACGCTCCCCAGCCCCGCGGCCAGCGAGGCGTTGCGGCGTGTGCGCGTGAAACTCGAGCGACAGAAAGCGGAAGAGTCGGTCGAGGCGACTCGCTTGCGTGTCGCAGATTCCGTGTCGGTCGCAGAACTGCTGAAACGGCTCAACTCCGATACCGGCAACTCCGTCGTGGTCGAAGGGCTGAGCGAAGATTTACTCGCGAAGTCCGTCGAGTTGCCGAAGACGCCGTCGTTCTGGACGGCGATTGACGCGCTGGCCAAACAGCGCTCGCTGAGCTGGCAATGCGAAGGCTCGCCGGCGCGGTTGCGGTTGTCGCTGAATCCGCCGACCCACCCAGCCCCCACCTTTGGAAGGGGGGGAAATCTTGTGACGGAATCGAACGCGTTTCGGATCGCGCTGCGGAGCGCGATGCCACGTGATGTGGTCGGCCAGGAGGCACGGCAATTGATGAGGCTTGAACTCGACGTGACGGCCGAGCCGCGACTGCGACCGCTCTTCTTGAGTTGTGCCTTCGCCGATTTGCGGGCGACTGGCATTCGTCGTGTGAAAGCTACGGGCATTCGTCGTGTGAAAGGCGAATCCGCTGCACGGGAAGAAACGTGGCCGCCATTTTCGCCCGACGCAAAGTTGGAGCTGACGTTCGGACAAGGCCGAAGGCAGACGACGTTTCCAGTGGACTTTCGTTTGCCGACGGGAGGTGGCTGGTCAGCGCTGTGCTTGTCCGGCAAGTTGCAGATCGAAACGGCTGCGGCGGAAGAACCGATCGACTTTCCGGTCGGAATGGACTCGCGCGGTGTGCCGCGACGGCGCGGCGGCGTGACGGTCAGGGTGGTTCAGTGGGAGACCGACGCGAACTCAAATGAGCGTGATCTGACCGTGCGCGCGACCGTCGGCTACGACACCGGCGGGCCGGCGTTCGATTCGCATCGCTCGTGGATGCTTTCCAATATCGCGGGCTTGATCCGCGTGGCCTTGAACAAGGACGAATTGCCTGGCGATGCCGAGCTGCTCAAGCCGTCGCATCACGAGATCGACCTTCAGCCGGATGGCAAGATCGTCGTGATCTATCGGTTCGAGAAATTGCCGCATCCGGCGGCGGAATACAGATTCCGCTACGTGGCTCCGACGTTGATCCTCAATGTGCCGGTAGAGTTCGAGTTGCGAGACGTGCCGTTGACCAAGTGAACGGGTCCGAAATAACGTTTCAAATGCACACTGGCCCGACGCGCAAGCAAGGGATACTTCCAGCGGTCCCTCGCTTGCGCGTCGGGCTAGTGTCCCGTGAGTCAAGGGAAGTCATCTCGCGAGCCGGACAGGCCTGTCCGCGACGTGTTCCGAGGCCGACGGGTTCGTTACGATTCCGTCACCTCGCTCCTTGCCGAGTGGTGTGTCGGCTCGCGCCCCGAATCGTTTCAGGAAACTCATCGTCGATGTCAGACTTCGATCGTCAGCCGCCCAACCCCGAGCCTGCGCCGCGTTCTCGGCCCACGCGGGAACCTAGTGATGAACTGCCGCGGCCTTCACCGTGGGGACCGATCCTTGTGATCGGTGGTTTGCTGGCATTGCTGATGGTCTGGTCGTGGAAGAATCTGGGCAGTTCAGGCAGCGACATCGACTACAACTTTTTTTGGAAGCAAGTCGAAGACGCCAACAACGTCGACGAAGTGACGTTCTCGGGAACGCAGATCACAGGACGCTGGAAGAAAATTCCCGAGACTCCGGCTGGCTCCAAGAAGCCATTGCTCGACCGCTTCACGTTGCGGCTGCCGGAGCCGGCGCGACATGACGCGAAGCTGATCGAGCTGCTGCGGGAGCGCGATATCCCGATCAAGACCGAGGACAGCGATCCCGCCTTCTTCGGTCAGTTGATGACCGGCACGTTGATTACGCTGGCGATGCTGGCGGTGTTCTTCTTTTTGATGCGGCGGTCGATCGATCCCGCCGGCACGGCGTTCATCGGCAACTTTGGCAAAGCGGGCGCAAAACGGTTTCGGCCTACAGAGCATCGCCAAACCTTTGCCGACGTCGCCGCGATGGAGCAGGCGAAATCGGAACTGATGGAGGTGGTGGAGTTTCTGAAGAGCCCGGAAAAGTTTCATCGGCTCGGGGCACAGATTCCGAAAGGTGTGTTGCTGATGGGTTCGCCGGGAACTGGCAAGACGCTGTTGGCGCGCGCGACGGCTGGCGAGGCGGGCGTTCCGTTCTTCTCGATCAACGGTTCCGAGTTCATTCAGATGTTCGTGGGTGTCGGCGCCAGCCGCGTGCGCGATCTGTTCCAGCAGGCGAAAGAGAACTCGCCCTGCATCGTGTTCATCGACGAGATCGACGCCGTCGGTCGTGTGCGCGGCGCGGGCCTGGGTGGCGGCCACGACGAACGTGAGCAAACGCTCAATCAAATTCTCAGCGAGATGGACGGTTTCGCGCCGACGGAAAGCGTCATCGTGCTGGCCGCGACGAACCGACCCGATGTGCTGGATCCCGCGTTGCTGCGGCCCGGTCGGTTTGATCGGCACATCACCATCGACCGGCCGACTCGCGAGGGGCGCGAGCAAATCTTGAAAGTGCATGTCCGCAAAGTACCGCTGGCCGACGATGTCGACTTGGAACAAGTCGCCGCATCGACGATCGGATTCTCCGGCGCGGAACTGAAGAATCTGGTCAACGAGGCCGCGTTGAATGCCGTGCGGTCGCAGCGAGACTCCGTCATGCGGAACGATTTCGAGCACGCTCGCGATCGCGTGCTGATGGGCGCCAAACGCGAAGACGTGCTGACCGAACACGAAAAGGAAATGACCGCGTATCACGAAGCCGGCCACGCGCTGGTGGCGTGGTTCCTGCCCGACGTCGATCCAGTTCACAAGGTGACGATTATTCCGCGCGGTCGCGCGCTGGGCGTGACGCAGCTCTTGCCTGAAGAAGACCGCTACCACTACGGCGAGCGGCGCATGCACTCGCAAATGGCGATGATGCTCGGCGGCCGCGCGGCTGAGAAGTTGGTCTTCGACGAGTACTCCGCCGGCGCGGAAGACGACTTGAAGCGAGCCACGCAACTGGCTCGCCGCATGGTCTCGCACTGGGGTATGAGCGATGTCATCGGCCCGGTCGCGTTCCGGCAAGGGGAGGAACACCCGTTCCTCGGCAAAGAGATTCACGAACATCGTGAGTTCAGCGAGGAGACCGCGCACACGATCGACAAGGAAGTCCAACGCTTCCTGACCGACGCCGCCGACCGCGCGTTCAAACTTCTCTCCGACCACCGCAGCGAACTGGACACGATCTCTCAAGCCCTGCTGAAACGCGAATGCCTGGAACGCGACGACCTCACTGAACTGCTCGGCGAACGCGTGCCACAAGCCAACGGTGCCGTCAACTCGCGCAGCAGTTCGTAGTCCTCAAACAAGCGACCCCCACTGAGCTTGCCTCAGTGGCTTGCGGGTTTTTGCACTACTTTGGCATCACTCCAAATGCTCGGCGGAGTAGTGCAAAAACCCGCGAGCCACCGACACGAGGTCGGTGGGGTCGCTTGTTTGAGGATTAGAACAAGCTGTCGAGCACTCTTCCGGCGCTGACCGGCCTGGGCCGGCCGAGTTGGTCTTGGATTTCCGTCTCCGGTGCGATTCCGAGCGCGTGAAAAATCGTGGCCGTCAGATCCTGCGGGCCAACGGGGTTGTCTTGAGGATAGGCGGCATCTTTGTCGCTGACTCCATGCACCAAACCCTGTTTGACGCCCGCTCCGGCCAAGGCGATGGAGAAGACGTTGCCCCAATGATTGCGGCCCGGTTCGCGATACTTGGGGATGCTCTCCAACTTGGGCGTGCGGCCCATCTCGCCCATCCAGACGACCAAGGTTTCGCGCAGCAAACCACGTTGGTCCAAGTCCTCCAGCAGCGCCGTGTAGCCTTGATCCATCGGCGGCATGAGTTTCGTTTTGAGGTTCGTCGCCATCATGTGGTGGCAATCCCACATTGGTTGCTCGTCGTTCGGCTCGCGATGCCAGTTGAGTTGCACGAGCGAGACACCCGCCTCAACCAGCCGCCGCGCGAGCAAGCAACCCAGACCGAACGAATGCCGGCCATATCGGTCGCGGACAGCCGGCGGCTCAAGGTCCAGCGAGAATGCGTCGCGAGCCTTGCGGCCGGTGAGCAGGTCGAAGGCTTCCACGACTTGGTGCTCGAACCGAGCCGGGGCTGGTCCCGCACCGAGTTGATTGAACTCGCGGCTGACCTGATCGAGCAGTGATCGGCGGCGACCGAGACGTTCCGCAGTCACTTCCCCCGGCAATGACAGTTCAGGAATGCGAATGGTCGGTGCGGCCGGGTCGTAATTCAGTTGCAGTGGATCCCACTGGCTTCCCAGGAAGCCAGCGTCTTGGGCGGGATAGACCGGGACGTTGAAGATCGGCTGCGGAAATGTCACGGAAGTCGGCAGTCCGCCGGTCGGCTGTCGGAACCGCTTCACGACGGCTCCCAGGCACGGAAAGTCGGAACGGCTGGCGACGATGGCCTCGTTCCCCTTGCCGCCCGGATGTTCGACACCGGTCAGCATTTCGTAGCTGCCGCCCACATGGCCGGGGTTGTTGGTCACCACCGACCGGATCACGCACAGCCGATCCAGCCACCGCGCCGTGAGCGGCATCAGTTCGCCGACGCGCACGCCGGGGACGCTGGTCGGAATGCAATCAAACGGCCCACGAATCTCGGCCGGAGCATTCGGCTTGGGATCCCACGTTTCATGCTGCGGCGGCCCGCCGGTCATCCACAGCACGATGCATGACTTCGCGCGAATCGGCAGATTGGCACTCCGCTCACGAGCCATCAGCAACGACGGCAAGGCCAATTTGAGAGCACTCAATCCGCCAACACACAACGCCTCACGCCGGCTAAGCCCGTCGCACAAACGTGACCGTCCCGAATGGAGAATCAGCATCACTCGCTCCGCACAGGATTTGGCGGCCAGAAATTCCTGACTGACCCTGATGCTACACCGTGCTCGGCGAGACTCGCAAACAAGAATCGTGGGCGAAGTGTGTCGGCGATCGACGCAGGCGGTATTCACCACGGGTCGTTGACGGTTGGTGGTGGGCTTCGAGTACGATTGGCTCGCGGCAGTTTGAGAATCGAATCACAGCGACGACAACGACACACGAAGGACGGCGGAGATGCCCACAGCCCGCGATTCTGCAACTGAACCGAAACGATTGGGCGTCTTTGGCGGCTCATTCGATCCGGTGCATTTGGGGCATTTGTGGCTGGCGGAGACGTGTCGCGAGGAATGCTCGTTGGACGAAGTTTGGTTCTTGCCGTGCGGGCAGGCGCCGCATAAGCCGCTAGGAACACTCACGGCCGGGCGGCTGCGGGCGGAGATGTTGGAACTGGCCGTCGCGGGTGATCCGCGATTCGGAGTCTGTCGAATCGAACTGGATCGCAGCGGGCCGTCGTACACGGTCGACACGCTGCGGCAACTGCGCGACGAAGACGCGACTCGCGAGTTGTTCTTTCTGCTGGGAGCCGACTCGCTGATCGACCTGCCGCTGTGGCGCGAGCCGCACACGATCCTCGAACTGGCGACGGTCGTGGCCGTGAATCGAGGTCGTCAATCTCCGCCGGATTGGACGACGCTGGAACAGCGACTGGGTCCGGTCGTTCGCGAACGCGTGAAGTTGGTGACGATGCCGGCCATCGACATCTCCGCGACCGAACTGCGCGAACGAGTCCGCACCGGCCGCAGCCTGCGCTTCCGAGTCCCTCGCGCGGTCGAGGCGTACATTCGGCAGCACGGGCTGTATGAACGGGTGAAGGGTGACGAGTGAAAGAAGAAGTGGCTTTCCCTTCACTCTTCGCCCGTGACTCTTCACCCTTTGTCACATGCAGCTTGGTCGCGTTCGGATCGTTCATTCGCTGACGTTGGCTCCGATGGAGGAGCATACGAATCCGCCGTTTCGGCTGTTGATGCGGCAGTTCGGAGCGAGCTTACTCTGCTCCGAACGAGTGGACTCGGTCGATGTGGCGAAGCGGGATCGACGGGCCTTGAAGCTGCTCGAGACACAGCCGGGAGAGTCGCCGTGCGCGGGGCAGATCAGCGGGGGCGATCCGGCCGTCATGGCCGAAGCGGCTCGCGTGGTCGAGGAGCGCGGGTTTGCGATCGTCGATCTGAACTTCGAGTGTCCGATCCGGCGGCTGCTCAATCGTGGCGAGGGAGGCGCGTTGTTGGCCGATCCGGCGGCGATTGGTCGCATCGTGGCGGCGGTCGCGCGAGTGGTGTCGATTCCGGTAACGTTGAAGATTCGGACCGGACCAGACTCGGATCGAGAAACCTTTTTGGAGGTGGCTCGCGCGGCGGAAGAGGCTGGGGCCGCGGCGGTCGATTTGCATGCTCGCAGCGTGCGGCAAGGGTACGTGGGCGGAGCAGACTGGTCGGCGATCGCGCGGCTCAAACAGGCGCTGAGGATTCCTGTACTGGGCAGCGGCGGCGTGAGAACTCCCACGGACGCGATGCGGTTTCTGAACGAGACGGGTGCCGACGGGGTCGCCATCGGG
>CAZPUJ010000581.1:0-3522 GCA_964589725.1 uncultured Planctomycetaceae bacterium | reverse complement strand
CGCCGTCTTTTTGCAAATATCCCAGCAGGTGCTTGAGTCCTTTCTGCAACGTCGGATCGTCGGCCTTCACGCCGGCTCCTTGCAGGCCGATGCAGACCAGCGCCGTGATCCCCGGTTGAGTGGCCGAGGTCCAACTGCCGTCGTCACTTTGAGTGGTCTTCAGAAAGTTGACCCCTTGCTCGCGAAGTTGCGCCAGAATCTTGGCATCCGGGCCGATCGAGTCGGCGGCAAACGTGACCTGTCGGCCGACGACAATCGCTGCACCGAGTCCCGCCACGGTGGTCATGAAGGCTCGTCGCGGAAGTCGATTCGATTCGGCAAAAGACCAAAAGGAGAATCGCGAGTTAGGCATGTTCATGGTCAGCTTCCCAAGAGTGACGACGGAAAGAGCATCTCTCAGGTCGCAGAGTATATCCAATCGATTGGCCCGAGCGGCGACCTCGGTCTGGCGAAATTTCTGCCTCATCGGGTGAAAAACTCGCCGGACATCGGCAAACTTCCTTCCCAGGGCTTCGCGACACGCCTTTTGGCGACAGAAATATAGGGGGACAGGAAAATGGGGAAGACAATGGGCGACTGATCGGGAGAGTCCGTGACGTCTATCAACAATGGCCATTGGGCCGCCATGCGATTCATTTTCCTGTCCCACATTTTTCTGTCGCGTTGCCTTCTGAGTTCGTCCGCCTCGGAGACCAACCATGAGTCGCTTGAATGCTCTGTGCTTACTGATCGCGTTTTTCGTTGTGGTGATGCTCAAGTGCATTCCTGACGCCACCGCGGCCGAGCGGGCGTTGTGGACGACGTCGAAGGTCGTCGGATCGGCGGAGCCGCCGGATCCGTATCGGTTGGAGCTGGCGTTTCCGAAGCTCACGTTTTCGGAGCCGCTGTCGGCAGCGGTCGTGCCCGGTTCGAAGCGGCTGATGATCGCCGAACGTCACGGGAAGATTTTTACGTTCGATCCAAAGGTTGCCGACCCGCAACCGCAATTGTTGGTCGATCTCCAGCGGACGATTTATGGCGTCGTCGCGCATCCGCAGTTCGAGAAGAACGGGTTCGTGTTTGTCTCGACGGTGCTCGATGCGATGAACCCGGCTCCGAATGGCAGTCGGTTGACACGGCTAACTGTCTCGGATCGAAAGGCACTTGTTGCGGATGCGAAGTCAGAGACATTGCTGCTGGAGTGGCCGTCTGGTGGGCACAACGGTGGCTGCTTGCGATTCGGTCCGGATGGGATGCTGTATTTGGCGACGGGCGACGGCAGCGGTATCGCCGATAGCTTGTTGACCGGCCAAGACCTCAGCGACGTGCTCGGCGCGATCTTGCGGCTGGACGTCGATCATCCGACGGAGGGCAAGGCGTACGGTGTCCCGAAAGACAATCCGTTCGTCGGCAACGCGAAGGCTTCTGGTGAGATTTGGTCTTATGGGCATCGCCAAGTTTGGAAGTTCAGCTTCGATGTGCCGACCGGACAACTCTGGGCGGGTGAGATCGGGCAAGACTTGTGGGAGATGATTTACCTCATTCAGCGCGGCGGCAATTACGGTTGGAGCGTGCGCGAAGGCTTGCATCCGTTTCGTCCCGAGCGGCCGAAGGGGCCGTCGCCGTTTATCGACCCGATCGTCGAGCATCCGCATTCGGACTTTCGTTCGATCACCGGCGGCTGGGTCTATCACGGCAAGCGATTGCCCGAACTAGCGGGAGCGTACATCTATGGCGATTACGACACGGGCAAAGTCTGGATGCTGCGGTACGACGCGAAGGCGAAGAAAGTCACCGAGCATCGGGAGCTGTGCGACACGCAGGTCCGGATCGTCGAGATCATTCAAGACGCCGACGGTGAGATCCTGTTCGTGGACTTCGCTGGCGGAGGCTTGCATCGGTTGACTCCCGTGCCGCCACCGAGTGCTGATGCACCTAAGTTTCCGCGTAAACTGAGCGAAACCGGACTATTCGCGTCGACGAAAGATCATCAGCCCGCGCCGGGAACAATTCCGTACGATGTGATTGCTCCACTGTGGTCCGACGGCGCGAGCAAAGACCGGTTCCTCGCGCTGCCGGGAGACGGCAAGATCGAGTTCGACGTCGTCATCTATCCGTCCCCCGCGCCGGGATCGTTGCCCGGTTGGCGATTCCCCGACGGCACAGTGCTCGTGAAGACCTTCTCGCTCGAACTGGAGACCGGCAATCCTTCCAGCAAACGGCGATTGGAGACCCGGCTGCTGCATCACATCAAGATGCCAGGCAACGACGACGAGTATGGTGCTCAGGTCTGGAACGGCTACACGTACGTTTGGAATGACGAACAAACCGACGCTATGTTGCTCGAAGCCAAGGGCACCGTTCGCGTTTACACGATCAAAGATGCCGCGGCGCCGAAAGGTGTTCGTGAACAGAAATGGCACTTCCCCAGCCGAGCCGAATGCACACTGTGTCACACGATGGCGGCCAAGTACGTGCTGGGAGTGACGACCGCTCAGATGAACCACGAGTTCAATTACGGCGACGGCCACAAAGAAAACCAACTGAAGCATCTCGACAGGCTGGGCGTGTTCACGAAGCCGCTGCCGTCGGAGCCGGAGATCACGCTGCCGCGGCTCGTCGATTACCACAACACACGGCACAGCCTCGACACGCGAGCACGCTCGTACCTGCACGCGAATTGTTCGCACTGCCACCGCAAATGGGGCGGCGGCAACGCCGAGTTCCAATTGCTGGCGACGCAACTCGTCAGCGAGACCGGCACCGTCAACACCAAGCCCGGACAAGGAACGTTCGACCTGCGCGACCCGCGCCTCTTGATTCCCGGCGATCCCGCGCGGTCGCTCATCTGGCACCGCATGCAAAAAACCGGCCTCGGGCGCATGCCACACGTGGCGTCGAACGTCGTCGATCAAGAGGCTGTCACGCTGATCGAGCAGTGGATTCGGGAAATGAAGTAGTTTGCGGGAGAGACCGAAACCCGGCGACGCGGGCTGGGTTAAATCGTGATTGTTGGTTGGCCGTTGGGTGAGCTACATTTAACTCCTGAACTAACGACCCCACCGGGCTTGCCCCGGTGGCTCGCGGGATTTTGCACTACTCGGCATCACGCGAAACACGTGGTGGAGTAGTGCAGAATCCTGTAAACCACTGGGGCAAGCCCAGTGGGGGTGCTTGATCGGGGTTGAGCCTCGCGAACCGTGCCGACTGATGAGTTCCAATCTTGGAAAAAGGAGCCTTCCGATGCAACGGCCGCAAAAACCATTCGGGTGGCAGACGGGGATGTTGACGATCGTCACCGGCTGTCTGGTGGCGGGATGCGTTTTCGCGAACTGGGCCGTTTCGCTGGTTCGCGCGGAGGAGCCATCGGTCGCCGGCAAGTCAGGCGGAACAACAGCGGACGCGATCACGACCGCTGCGGAAGTCGATCGACGCATCGAAGCGGTGTTCGCCGAGAACAAGATCACTCCGGCGGGAATAGTCATCGACGAAGACTTTCTGCGGCGAGTCAGCATGGACCTTGCCGGCACTCTGCCGACGGCG
>CAZPUJ010000580.1:0-11594 GCA_964589725.1 uncultured Planctomycetaceae bacterium | reverse complement strand
GGCCCTCGCTTACGCTTCGGGTTAGTGTCAGACTCAACCGTGTGCGGTATATCGGGAAGTCGGTCTTCTTCGAGCGGTTGCCCGCCAATTGCAGCGTTGCATCCTGCTCCGCAATGACCGATTACAATGGAGCCTGCTTGATCGCTGCTGCCAAACGCATGGGTGTGCATTCAAATTCAGATCTCGTTAAAATAGAAAGAAAGAACAACATACAATGAGTGATGCGAATGAGCAATTGATAGTCTGAGATGACTACGTTGTCTGAGATATTTTACAGCGACTAGACAGGTTTTCAGAAATTGAGTGAATTAGGATCCTTAGTGAACATCGTGGAAATGAATTACCATGGATCGTCGTCAGCCGATTCAATAGCTCAAAATCCTGTTCGGGCAATCGTACGAGACCTGCGATCTCATCGTGGATGGTCTCGATCCGTGATGGACGCCACGGTCAATCGCTCATCCGGGAGTCCGTAAATTACAATTCACGTTGGACACCAGCCCGGAATTCTCCAGCGCGTGCGTACCCAGTTCCTGAAGCGGTTAGTGGCGTTCACTGCCATACGCGACTGCGTCGGGGAGGCGAGAAACAGAGATTTTCGAAGGCCGGCACCAAGCCCAAGCGATGAGAGGCATTCTCCGGCGAACGACCGCCGTTGACCATCGCGCGGCAGCGACCTAGACTTCGCCGCTTTTCCTGAGCAATCGATTTTGCCGTCTTGAGTTAGAGGCCGCTCGACAGACTCATGGGACGGCCGTTCATTTCGATTGTCGCTGGGAAGATTCCCGACGCGACGCCCCACAAGGGCCTTCCGACGCAGGATTCCGCAGCCGCTTCAACGGATGGGCGGGGGGGCTGAATCGAGTATTCACAGGGGTGGACCTGGCTCACACGACAGAGACAGTCAGCAATGGATATTCTCGACACAGTCGGCGAAGTCTTTAACCTTGCGACGAGCCGGTTTGAACGGTTTGTGACAATACTGTTCGGCTCGTCCAATGAACGTCGAGTGCGGCAGATCGGCTTCATCCGCGAAAAGAACGGCTCGTCGCGCATCATTCCCGGTTCGGCGTTGGATCGCATCAATCAGCTTGAGGCGGACTACGAGAAACTTACCGACAGCGAGCTGCGCGAATCGGCGTCGAAATTCCGAGCACGCCTGGCCGATGGGCAAACGCTCGACGACATCCTGCCCGACGCGTTCGCAGCCGTGCGCGAGTCGAGCAAGCGTTTTCTCAAGATGCGGCACTACGACGTGCAGATGGTCGGCGGCTACATCCTGCACAAAGGGATGATCGCTGAGATGGTCACCGGCGAAGGCAAGACGCTCGTGTCCACATTGCCGGCCTTTTTGAACGGCTTGGCCGGCAAGGTGCATATCATCACGGTCAACGATTATCTGGCCAAACGGGACATG
The DNA here is from genome assembly GCA_964589725.1 of uncultured Planctomycetaceae bacterium. GTDB lineage: Bacteria > Planctomycetota > Planctomycetia > Planctomycetales > Planctomycetaceae > CAYSHJ01. The sequence goes on along the minus strand of CAZPUJ010000580.1, from coordinate 10,177 downwards.
GAGTGGATGGGCCCGGCGCATCTCGGCCTGGGGCTGACTGTCGGCGCCATTCAGTCGGCGATGAGTCCTCACGAGCGGCAGCCGGAGTACGCCTGCGACATTACCTACGGTACGAACAACGAGTTCGGCTTCGATTACCTCCGCGACAACATGAAGCCGACGGCGAACCTCCAAGTCCAGGGACGGCTCGACTTCGCCATCGTCGACGAGATCGACAATATCCTGATCGACGAGGCTCGCACGCCGCTGATCATCTCCGGCCTGTCGTACGGCGACACCGACAAGTATCCCAAGTCCAATTGGATCGCGATGCAGCTCAAGAAGGACACGCACTTCGAGGTCAAGGAGAAAGAGCATTCGTGCCATCTCACCGATGAAGGAGTCCGCGTGGCCGAGCAGCTTGCCGGCGTCGAGAGCTTCTACACCGCTGGCAACATGGAGTGGCCGCACCTGATCGACAACTCGTTGAAGGCCCACTACCTCTACAAGCGGGACGTCAACTACGTCGTCGAGAACGATGAGGTTGTGATCGTCGACGAATTCACCGGCCGCAAGATGCCGGGGCGGCAATGGAGTGATGGGCTGCATCAATCGGTCGAGGCCAAAGAAGGTGTCCGCATCAAGGAAGAGACGCAAACGCTGGCCACGATCACGCTGCAAAACTATTTCAAACTGTACAAGAAGCTCGCCGGTATGACCGGCACGGCGATGACCGAGTCTGAGGAATTTTGGCGGATTTACAAGCTGGACGTCGTTGCGGTGCCGACCAACCGTCCGATGAAGCGCGTCAATTTTCCCGACATGATCTTCCGATCGGAACAAGAAAAGTGGGACGCGATTGTCGATGAAATTCGCCGCGAACACGCCACCGGACGGCCGATGCTGGTCGGCACGGTATCGATCGAGAAATCCGAACTCCTGTCGCACAAGTTGTCGAAGTACGGCGTCAAGCACGCGGTGCTCAACGCCAAGTACCACGAACGCGAAGCGGAGATCATCTCGCAGGCCGGACGAATGTGTGCCGTGACGATCGCCACGAACATGGCCGGTCGCGGAACGGACATCATTCTCGGCGGCAATCCGGAATACCCGGCGTGGCAGGAACTCAGCCAGCGTTACGCCTCGCGATTGGAGGTGCCCAAGTCCGAATGGGACGGCCTTACCAAACAGATCGCCGAACGCGAAGGAATGATCGAAGAAGGCCGCAAGGTCGCTGAACTCGGCGGACTGCACGTCATCGGCTCCGAGCGGCACGACGCGCGGCGCATCGACTTGCAATTGCGAGGCCGCTCCGGACGGCAAGGCGATCCCGGCTCCAGCCGCTTCTTCCTGTCGCTGGAGGACGACCTGATGCGGAAGTTCGCCGGCGAGTGGGTCAAGAATATCCTCACGCGGTTGGGAATGCAGGACGGCGAAGCCATCGAAAGCAAAATGGTCTCGAAACGCATCCAGGCCGCGCAAAAGAAGGTCGAAGAGCATCACTTCGATGTCCGCAAGCATCTGCTCGAATACGACGAGGTCATGGACGCCCAACGCAAGCAGGTGTACTCGTACCGCCAGCGGATCCTCGACGGTCGCAATTGCCGACAGCTTGTGCTGGACATGATCGGCCAGCAGGTCGATCACTGGACTGGGCACTTCCTGCGACGCGACTACCGCTGGGAAACGATCGTCGCTTGGGCCGAGCAACAACTGCACGTGCAACTGGAAGTCGACAACATCCGCGACATGGATCGCGAACCATTCGTGCTGTACCTCCAGGACGAAGCCACGCGACAGTACGAAGACCTGATCCTGGAAGAGATCGAAGAAAACCTGCCCGGGTCGGACGACCCGGCCAATTGGAACTGGCAGGCGCTCACGCGCTGGGCCAATCAGATTCTGGGAACCAAACTGACGGACTTTGAGCTTCGCAAGGTCGGGCGCGACGGGCTGTTTGATTTCTTGCGGCTCAAGGCCTACGCGGCCATTCAAGGCTTCGACCTCCAGCCGCTCGACACCTTCATGGATCCCACGTACGGGCAAATCTCGCTCACCTCGTGGTTGGCTCAGCAGTACAGCCTGCCCTGCAACCCGCAGGATTTGGAATCGCGCGAAGTCGAGAAGGTCGTCGCGACCGTCAAGGAAAAGCTTGAACGGCATTATCAGGAAAAAGAAATCCGATTCCCCGTCGAGGTCGCGTTGACCACCTTCATGTCCACGCCGAACGCCGCGACGGACCCCTCGCTGTTGACGAGACTGCTGGACTGGGCGAATCACCGATTCCGATCGTCGCTGCAAATCGACGAATTCAACGGCAAAACGGTCGAAGACTTGGCGAATCGGTTGTTCGAGGCGAGTGCTCGATATTTCGGCGATGCCACGTTGCCGCAGCGGTTGAAAGAACTGCTGGGCCAGACATTCCCGGAACCGGCTTCCGACGACCGCAACGGCCGGATGTCGCCGAATGCCGATGGTCTGGCCGCGCTGGTGAATTGGGCCAACGAGGTCTTGCAGGTCGGCTGGCAGCCGGATGAACTCCGGCGGCTCAATCGCGATGCGGTCGAGCAGATGGTCCTGCAGGCCTACGACGCACGCTTCCGGCCGGAGATGAGCCACTCGGAACGATCAGTGATTCTGGAAGTGCTCGACACGGCCTGGAAGGACCACCTTTACTACATGGACCACGTCCGTTCGGGAATCGGGTTGGTCAGCTATGCTCAGAAAGACCCCAAGACCGAATACCGCCGCGAAGGGACGAAAGCCTTCACGGAAATGTGGCAACGTATCGGCTTGCAGGTCACGTCGGCGATCTTTCGCTTGGAACGAGAAAGCCCCGATTTCGTCGGCTCGCAGTGGCAGGTCACGTCGACGACGCACGATGAATTCCACGAAGAGCCGACGTCGCCGCAACAATCGCTCGGCCAGCAACGCCTCGACCCAGCGGCCTTCGAACGACCGGCCGATTCGCCACCCCCACCGATCAAGCCGATCCGCAACTTGCAACCGCATATCGGCCGAAACGCCCCGTGCCCCTGCGGCAGCGGCAAGAAGTACAAGAAATGCTGCGGGGCTGCTGAGAAGTCTGCGGAGAAGTGATTTCAACCGAGGCACGGATGCGCTGGCTATTGAATCTCGCTTATGTCGTCCTCTTGTTAGTCTTGTCGCCGGTGTTGCTGTACCGCCGATTCGTGCTGGGCAAATATCGTGACGGCTGGGCCGAGAAGCTGCTGGGCCGGTTGCCGGAACGGTGTTCGTCGAAGCCGTGTTTGTGGTTTCACGCGGTCAGCGTCGGTGAGGTGCTGCAACTTCGTCCGATGCTACGGCAGTTGGCCGCGCTGCGACCGGAATGGGAATTTGTCGTCACGACCACCACCCGAACGGGACTGGACGTCGCGCGGAAAGAATTTCCTCAGCATCAAGTCTGCTACTTTCCCCTCGACTTTTCTTGGGCCGTGCGGCGAGCGATTGAACATGTGCGTCCGTCGGCGATCGTATTGGTCGAGCTGGAACTCTGGCCCAACTTCGTGCTGGCCGCCGACCGCCTGGGAATTCCGCTCGCTTTGATCAACGGACGAATCAGCGAACATAGCTTTCGAGGCTATTGCCGAATCAGACCGCTGCTGAAGAACCTACTCAAACGGTTTTCGCTGCTGGCGGTGCAGAACGAAGAATACGCCGAACGGTTGCGTACACTCGGTGCTCCGCGCGAGCGGCTGCATGTCACCGGCTCAATCAAGTTCGACGGCGAACAGGCGAATCGCGATAACCTGCGAACACTCGAGCTGCGTCAATTCTTCGGCCTGCAAGCTCACGAACGAGTCTTCATCGCGGGCAGTACGCAAGCCCCGGAGGAATCGTTCGCTCTCGACACGTATCAAGAGCTGCGCGTCGAGTTTTCCGAATTGCGGCTGATTCTCGTGCCTCGGCACAAAGAACGGTTTGAGGAGGTCGCGCAGTTGGTCACGGCGCGCGGGTTGCCACTGTGGCGACGATCGCAGATGACCCCACTCCTTAACGCGGCGGAGCCGCAACGTAGCCCTCACGCTCCGAGTGATGAGCCGAATGCTGATTTGACGCCGAGTGGCCATTCGGCTCGTCACGCGGAGCGTGACGGCCACAAATTGGGGGCAAGGGAATCGGACATGACGCCACCAGTGTTGTTGCTCGATACACTGGGAGAACTCGGCGCATGTTGGGGTCTTGCGGACGTGGCCTTTGTGGGCGGGAGTCTGACTCGACGCGGTGGGCAAAATATGCTCGAACCGGCGGCTTACGGAGCCGCTGTGCTCTTCGGTCCGAACACCCTGAACTTCCGCGACATCGTCGAACAGCTTCTTGCGAGACAAGCCGCGCGCGTCGTGCGATCGGCGGCCGAGTTGACGTTCGCCGTGCGCGATCTTCTCCGCGATCGCGGCGCCGCCAACGAACTTGGTTCCCGCGCGCGCACGTTTGTCGCGACTCAGCAAGGCGCGACGTCGCGCACGATCGAGCTTCTCTTGTCACTGCCGTTGGAAGCAACGGGCACAGCAACGAATGCGAAGCGGTCCTCTCAAGCCGCGTGATTTGTCGTGCACTCCAAGGTCACGCTTCCAGTGCCGTCAACACGCCTGCCGAGAACACAAACGCCTCATTGATTCCGTAGGTCAGCCTTTCCAGGCTGACCCAATGGGCCAACGACGCCGTGCGCAAGTTCGGGTCAGGCTGGAAAGCCTGACCTACGACGCCTCCAGTGCCGACAGCACCGCGGCTGAAAACGTGAATGCTTCGTTGATGACGGCCGTCGCGTCCGAGATGACGTCGTTGCCTTCGTTGCCGGCCAGCAGGTCGGTGCTGCCTTGCCCATTGATGGTGTCATCGCCGTCTCCACCGAGACATGTGTCGGCGTCGGCACCGCCCAGCAACACGTCGTTGCCATCGCCGCCCAAGATCGAGTCGCGACCCGCTCCGCCGTTGAGCGTGTCGTTGCCGTCGCCGCCGTTGATGGCGTCGTTGCCATTTCCGCCGAGCACAGAGTCATCTCCATCGCCGGCGATGACCGTGTCGTCGCCATCTGCCGCATCGAGCGTGTCATTGCCGTCTCGGCCACGCAGGAGGTCGTTACCGCCATCACCTGTCAGCAAATCGGACTCGGAGCCGCCGTCGATCGTGTCCGCTCCGTCGCCACCGCCGATCGTGTCGGCCCCCGAGTTTCCAGACAGCGAATCGTTGCCGGCCTCGCCGCTGATCGTGTCCGCGCCGACATCACCGGAGACCGTGTCGTTGCCGTTTCCGGCCAGCACGCTGTCGTCGCCGTTGCCTCCGACGATCGAGTCGTTGCCGTCGAAACCTCGCAACACATCATTGTCGTCGCCGCCAGCGAGGAAATCGTCGCCCGCCTCGCCATTCATGCGGTCGATCCCCGCGCCGCCGACCAACGTGTCGTTGCCGAGCCCTCCCAGCAGAGTGTCATCGCCGTCACCACCATCGAGCGTGTCGTTGGTCGTGCTGCCGGTCAGTGAGTCATTGCCAGCATCGCCGCTGAGCCGCATCCGCACCGCACCGATCGAGACTGCCGCCGCACTGAGCGTGTCGTTGCCACCTTCGCCGTTGATGGTCAGCGCCGAGGCGACGACGTTCGTCAGCGAGCCGACTGTAATGTTGTCATCGCCATTGCCTCCGTTGACGATGATGTTGCGAACCGTGTTCTCCACGACAAGCTGCGAAGCCCCTTCCGTCACCGTCAGCCGGCCGAGAGCATCCTGTCCGAGCACGAAGAGATTGCTCGCCGCGTTGCCGCTGATGACCGCGGTGTCGGCTCCCGACGCACTGGTGACGGTGTCCTTGCCCGATCCGTCCCCTTGCCACACGAACTGATCGTCACCGTCGCCCCCGTTGAGCGAATCATTTCCACCTTGGCCATTGAGCGTGTCGTTGCCCGCCTCGCCGTGGATTGTGTCGCTCCCGCTACCGCCAAGTACGGAATCGTTACCATCTCCGGCAAAGATTAAGTCGTTCCCTAACGCTCCATTGATGAAGTCATTGCCACTGGCACCGTTGTGGATGTCGTCACCCGAACCGCCGCTCAAGGTGTCGCCAGCATCCAGCAAAGACACGCCGGGTGCGGCTGCGGGAACTCCGGCCGTGCCGAACGTGAAAGCCGCAATGCGCGTCTGCCAGCGACCATTGGCACCAGCGTACATTTGCGTGTACCAGAACGTGCGGTCGTTCACAGGGTCCACACTCAATGCAGAGTAATCACCCCAGCGAACCGCGAGTTGTGGGCTGATTCCACTCACCACCACCGTTTCACCGAACGGCATTGTTCCCAGCGGGTCTGTACCGAGTCGCCCCGTGTAGCGGACTTCAGGCAGTGTTGTCGTGCTGCTTAGGCTGTAGCCCACCGCGATGTTGCCGTGTGCGTCCATCGCGGCGCTGGCCATCCAACGGTGTTGCGAGTCCGTATCCAGGTCGCCCTCTTGATTCAGTGCCCACGCACCTCCCGTGCTTCGTCGCAGTTCAAACCACCGGACGTCCGCATGATCAACATCCGCATCGTGAGTGAAGTTGGCGACAAGCGTTTCATAGCTGCCAAAGTTGCGATACTGCAATCGCCACATGATGTAATGCGGCAACGCGTCCAACTGCTGCGTCGTACCAGGCTGTGGAATGGTGTCGCGCTGGAAGTTGTTGAGGTTGTAGTCGAAATCTGAAATGGGGATCGTTGCGACTTGCACGAACGATGAGTTTGTCGGCGTGGTGAAGTCAGCGCGGAATTCGAAGACCTCCAGGAAATCGACATTCGGATCGGCTGCGCCTGGATTCGTGATCTCGTCATCATTCTGACGCACGAACATTCCGGGAGTGCCGGCCGGCGCCTGAGGACCATCCAAATCGGCGGGCATGATTTGCAGTCGCCGCCAATTGGGGCGTGGCGGAATTGTCAGCCGAATGGGAGTGAGGACACCGCCGTTTCCCGCGAGCATCGCGCTGCGGTCCAACGCATAGCCCGTTTCCGCTCGTACCGCCGCACCGGGTTCATTCGTCCCGATGAAGTAGGCGTCGTGCCAAACTGAGATCTTCGGATAGTCCGGAAAGTTCGGCGCGCTGAATGAGTAGAACCGCCAGTCGGCCGAGTTGTTCGTCGGAGTACTGGTGCGTGATAAGTAGATATAAATATCGTTGTTGGTCGCCGAAAATTCCATCAAGACCCAGCAATCGGCCAGATGGTCGTAGACCACAACTCCGTCACCCAACCCATCGGCGGCTGCCGGATTGGGAGCGAGAGTGCTCATCGGAAAAGGACTGCCAATAATGTTGCCGGTCGCTTTGTCATAGATCGCGACTTGGGCGCCGTTCCGGCTGTTGACGAGCTGCACATAGTGAGCGAGGCCAACATCACCGACCGTGTCAGGCGGAGCCACTCCTGTATAACTCTGGCCATCAAAATTAAGCAGCGTAGAAGAGAAAGTCCCATTCTCATCGTCGTCGGCGATCACCGCCGAGGCCTGACTGTCGGTGATGGAAGCTCCGACAGCGTTGCTCAGATTCAGGAACAGAGTCTCGTCCGGTTCAATGACAGTATCACCGCGAATGGCGACGGAGATTGTCTGAGATTGAACGCTCGGGGCAAAGATGAGTGTGCCTCGCGCGGCGTCATAGTCACTTCCCACAGTCGCCGTCCCATCGGCGGTCGCATAATCCACGTACACGCTGGTGGCCGGAGCGAACGCCAATCGGACGGTGAACGTCACCGTCTGCGTACCCATATTCCCTTCCGAGCTCACCACGATGTCATCAATCGCGACTTGCTGCACGATACTCTGGAGAACATCGGCACCGTCACCACCGTTGAGGTTATCCCGTCCGCCGCCGCCAACCAGAGTGTCGTCGCCGGCTTGACCATTGAGCGTATCATCATCCGCCACCCCGTTCAGATCGTCGTTGCCCGACCCACCCAGCAGCAAATCATTGCCGTCATCACCGCTGAGCGTATCGTTGTCGCCTTGGCCGTTGAGCGTGTCGTTGCCCGCGTTGGCGTTCAGCGAATCGCGGCCGTCGCCACCTAGCAGCGAGTCGTCGTCCGCGCCGCCATCGACCGTGTCATTACCCGCTTGAGCGTCAATCGTGTCGCGGCCGGAATCTCCCAGCAGGCTGTCGTTGAACTCGCCGCCGAAGATCAAATCATTGCCGTCGCCGCCGGAAATCGTGTCCGAGCCGCCATCGCCGTTGAGCGTGTCGGTCCCCGCGCCGCCGAGCAGTGAATCTTCGCCGTTATTCCCGTCGACGCTGTCGATGCCATTCCCGGCATCGACCGTGTCCGAGCCGTTGCCCGCCAGAACGGTGTCGTTGCCATCCGCCGCTGCAATCGTGTCGTTTCCATCACCGCCGAGCAGGCTGTCGTTGCCAACGCCGCCGAGAATCGAATCGGCGCCGTTGCCGCCGCTGAGCGTGTCGTTGCCCGCTTGTCCGAATAGCGTGTCCGCGCCGTCGCTGCCATTCAGTGAGTTGGCTAAGTCCGCCGAGCCGGTGATGCGATCATCGCCATCGCCCCCGCTGACTTGAATGCTGGTCAATGCGGAGAACTGCGCCGCCGTCACTCCGCTCAAGTCGATGACGTTGTCGCTGTCGCTGCCGGTGATCAGGATCGCCGTCACCTCTGACGCATCCACGGCGGGAGTGTTCGGCAGGAGACCGTTCTGATCGAGCACTTCAAGCTGCCCGCTGACGTTGGCTCGAACAATGATCGTGTCCGGCCCATCGGCGGCGATGTCGAGCGTCATCCCCGTGGCCACCGACCCGGTGAGCAATGCGGAGACCGACAGCACCAGACGAGGTTCGAGCAACTCGACTTGCTGAGCGCTCCATGAACCACGGCGACGTCCCCTCTCCCCCTGGGAGAGGGTGCCCGAAGGGCGGGTGAGGGATGCAGCCGCCAGTCGACCTGCGATGGCCGAGTCGCCGCGCGAATGAGCATCACTCGCTTCTCGACTTGCACCCTGACCCTCTCCCAGGGGGAGAGGGAGTGAGACGGCCAGACGACTGCCACGATGAGCACAGCCGGTACGATCGGAACAACGCGCGCGCAACGATGCCAACCAAGACTTGAAAGTCATCACCTGTTCCTTGGGACTGAGTTAATAGTCCCGCGTTCAGATGGTGGCTTTCGCGATGGTTCGCAAGACTGCACCGGCTGAAGTCGGGACGACAAACTGGGGCTAGGCTGTCGGCACGGATTAGCGCGCGGTCGTCATGTCTCACAACCGTCCTCTTCCGAATTCTTGGAAATTCGGAAGGCTTGACGATCGACGATCACTCGCACCTTGATGAGAAAACGTTCCCTGCCGTCTTCCATACAAACGGCAAAACGCTGTCCACAACTTGCTCAGAACTCCGACCGCCCGGACGACTGCGAGCATTGGCAAGACAGCGAGATCGCTTGAAACCGCGATGTTCGCTGCACACGCCACAATGTGCAGCGCGCCATCCATCGGTTTGAATCGCGCGGCCGGAACAATCGCACCAGCGCCGACGCTTGGTCTCCCTCACCCCGGCGCGCTCCCAATGGAAGAGGGAGAAGACATGGTCGTGTGTTGCTGAAACACTTCGGCGATGACTTCTTCGAGGGGGCGGTCCTGAACGCTGACGTCTTCGATCTCGAAGCGGCTGAGCAAGGTCGACAGCGTTTGAGCGACCGCGGCGCGGGGGACTCGGATTTTGAGACGCGGCGCCTTGATGTCGAAGACAGCCCCGAAGCGTTCCAGCTCACTCGCTGAAGGCAACTCGCCGGCGAAATGCAGCTCGACGATCTTGTAGTCGCTGAAGCGGCCCACAATCGAGGCTAAGGGACCGTCGTGGCGGATGACTCCCTGATTGATGATGATCGCTCGCTCGCACAAGGCTTCGACGTCCTTCATGTAGTGACTGGTCAAGAGCACGGTGATGTGTCGTTCGCGCTGGTAGTGCTTCAGAAACTCTTGCACCTTGCGTTGTGAGACAACATCCAGCCCGATGGTCGGCTCGTCCAAGAGCAGCAAATCGGGACTGTGCAGCAGCGCGGCGATGAGCTCCATGCGCATGCGTTCGCCCAGCGACAGCTCGCGCACCGGTTGGCCGACGAGTTTGCGGACCTCCAGCAGGTCAGTCAGTTCGTCCAACCGGCGCTGAAAGATTTCCGGCTCGATGCGGTAGATGGCCTGATGCAGCCGAAACGATTCTT
>CAZPUJ010000579.1:0-4417 GCA_964589725.1 uncultured Planctomycetaceae bacterium | reverse complement strand
AATTGACGGAGTTGGCGAAATCCTCCGGCAAGCCGAGCGTCACATTTCCGCTGGAAGTGCGGCAGGTCTATCTCGAAGGACTCAAGAAGGTCGATCGCTGCGTGACGTGTCACGTCGCGATTGACGATCCCCGTTTCGCCGAGGCGGCTCAACCGCTGGCGACGCATTCGGGCGACTTGCTCAAGCATCATCCGTCCGACAAATTTGGTTGCACGATCTGCCATCAAGGGCAAGGCCGAGCGACCGTGAAGGCGGACGCGCACGGTCGCGTTGCTCATTGGCCGGAGCCGATGCTCGGCGGCGCGATGGTTTACACCAGTTGCAGCCGCTGCCACTACGAGAACGATCTCTACGGCGGGCAAAGCGACCTCTACGGCACGGTGCGGCCGATCGAACACATCACCGAAGGCGAGTTAGCGTCGACGCTGCCGCACGCGGACAACATCGCTCGCGGCAAACGCATGGTGGTCGAGAAGGGTTGTCTGGGCTGCCATAAGTATCGTAGCCGAGGCGGCAAGCTCGGCCCGGACATCACCTATGTCGGCGACAAGACGGCGCATGGATTCGACTTCAAGCTCGTTCACGGCGAGCACACCGTCGAGAATTGGTTGTTCGCGCATTTCAAATCGCCGACCGCCGTGGTGCCCAACACGCTGATGCCCGATCTGAAGTTGTCGGATCACGAGGCTCGCGACCTGGCCGCGTACATGATCAGCTTGAAACGAAAATCCGCTCCGGCCGCGTACACGCCGCTGCCTCAACTGGTGGACTCAACGCCGGTACGTGGCGAGACGCTCTACAAGACGTACTGCTCGTCGTGTCACGGAGCTGACGGCATCGGCGCGATCGTACGCGATGCGCAAGCCGCAAAGTTCTTCGCACCGACGGCCGGCGGCGGATCCGATACGATCTCGCTCCTTCGCGCCGTATTGATCGACCGTCCGCGCGAGTTACTGACGCCATCGCTGCGCAACGTGGACACCTTGGGCGTTGCCAGTGACGCCTATCTGCGGCAGGTCATCGCTCACGGACGCACCAACACCAGCATGTTGGGCTGGAAAACCGAAGGTGGCTTGAGTGACGATGAGGTGGAATTGCTCGTCGGTTTCATTCGCCGCTGGGAACCGAACGAAGCGGATCGCTCGTTCGTATCGGCGTCGCGCGGTGAAACGCGCATCGGCGGCGCGCTCTATCGAGCCAACTGCTCCGGCTGTCACGGCCTGAATGGCGAAGGAGGCCAGATCGGCATCTCGCTCCGAGCGCCGGGGTTCTTGGCAATCGTCAGCGACGACATGTTGGCCGAGACGATCTTGCGCGGCCGAGCCAACACCGCGATGCCCGCCTGGCGACAGTTCGATAACCGTGACATCAGCGACTTGCTGGCCTTCATCCGCAGTTGGCAACCGCTGCGGTCGAATCGCGAGGAAGTGCTGGCGATGGTGGGGCAATCCGACACTAGCCCGACGCGCCAGCGAGGGGTTTCCGAGGGTCGCGACGCTGGTTCTGGCGACGACCCCTCGCTGGCGCGTCGGGCTAGTGACGCATCCGTCGCGACTGGCCTGAAACTCTATCGCAGCCGCTGCACCGTCTGTCACGGTGAAACGGGCGAAGGTAAGATCGGGCCGTCGATCAACAACCAAGCGGTGCTGTCGGTCGTCTCGAATGAATTCCTGCACGACACGATCGTGCGCGGTCGGCCCGGAACGGCGATGCCCGCATGGCGGCAACTTGCCAGTGAAGACGTCGCTGACGTGATCGCGCTGTTGCGGTCGTGGCAGACGCAGCCGTCAAAGGAATTGCCCGACGTCCGCGTGCAAGGCGATCGCCAGAACGGCGAGTCGCTCTTCACCGGCATGTGTGCGAGCTGTCATGGTCCGCACGCGGAGGGAGCACTTGGCCCACAACTCTCGAACGCCGTGTTCCTCGATACGGTTAACGACGCGACGCTCACTCAGTGGATCAGCTTCGGCCGACCGGGGACGCAAATGCGTCCGCATCTGCGCGGGCAACAAGGGAACGCCGATCTGTCGAAGTCGCAGATCGAAGACATCGTGACGTTCCTCCGTTCGCTGCGCGGCCGACAAGCGATCGACGGCGAACGGATCGGCCTCGGTTATGCCCCGCGCGGCGCGGTGCTGTACCGCGAGATGTGCGTCAGTTGTCACGGTACGCAGGGTGAGGGGACCGTCGGCCCCGGCATTCGCAACCCGGCGTTTCTCAGCGCGGCAAGCGACGGCTTCTTGCGAGCCACGATTGTGCTCGGCCGTGACGGGACCGAGATGCGTTCCATGAGCCACCGCGGTTCGGGCATCGTCGAACTGAAGGCCGCCGAGATCGACGACCTCATCGCCTATCTAAGGTCCAACGAAGACCGCACCGAGATCTCGCATCGCTTCGTGATGGGTGCTCATCCCGAACGCGGGAAAGAAGGCTACGCCGTCTTCTGTGCCGGCTGTCATGGCGACAACGGCAAAGAGGGGTTCGCTCCCCAACTCAACAACCCCAGCTTCCTGCGAGCCGCCACCGACGGCTACCTGCAAGCCACGATCATCCGCGGCCGGCGAGGCACCGCAATGCGAGCGTTCGGCTCGTCCGGCCACGGCCTCGCGAATCTCCATCAGTCCGACATCAACGACATCGTCGCGTTCATCCGCCAGTGGAGCCCGGATACGAGACCAATGAGGCGAACAGAAGCATTCGGAGAGAACAAATGACGAATTTGGTGTCCTCATCCGCGGCCGTGTCTGAATCCGCGGGGTGAACCGGGGCTTGATTGAGACCCCGCGGATTCAGAAATGGCCGCGGATGAACTGCAAAGCTGCCTCAACTGCAACAAGTTTCCAAAACGAAGGAGTTCGACATGCCCAAGCAAACCGTTCCCGTCGAGTTTGATCGGCGCGAGTTCTTGAAGATGGCCGCCACGACGGGCATTGCTGTCACCACGACGTCGTTCTTGCCATTGGAGTACATCGAAGCGTTGAACGCGGCACCGACGGTGACGCCCAAGTCGGCGCTCGGGCCGGGAGTGAAGTTGTTGCAGGCAGCCTGTCCGTATTGCGGCGTCGGCTGTGGGACGCTCATCAAGGTGGAGAATGGCAAAGTCGTCGGCATGGTGCCCGACAAAAAGCACCCGACGAACAAGGGCATCCAGTGCATCAAGGGGCTCAATGCCTACGAGCCGATCTACAAGGACCGGCTGGCAGACGTGCTCGTGCGCAAAGACATGAGCGACCCGCTGCGCGGGCATGTGTCGGCAACCAAGGGACGCTTCGATGATGATGTCTTCGTCAAGATGCCCTATGCGGAAGCCGAGGAACTCGTTGCCGAGAAGATTGTCGAGATCATCAAGGCGAAGGGGGGCAACGCGGTGGGCCTCGACGGCAGCGGGCAACTCACCATGGAGGCGCAGTGGATCGAGAACGTGCTGATGAAAGGGATCCTCGTCAGCAATTCGATCGAGGCGAACGCTCGCATGTGCATGACGTCGGCGGCGACCGGGTACATGGCCAGCTACGGCAGCGACGCCCCGCCGACCAGTTACGAGGACATCGAAGAATCGGACTTCATCGTCTTTTGGGGACACAACGCTCGCGAAGCCCACCCGATCCTGTTTTGGCGAGTTGCCGACTACAAGCAGAAGGCAGGCATTCCGACGCTGGTCGCCGACCCGCGCCGCACGGCCACGGTCATCGGGCTGGAAGACATCAATCCGCGCAACAGCTTGCACCTGCAAACGCTCAACGGCGACATCAGTTATCAGAACGCGATCGCGCATGTGCTGCTGACGAAATATCCGGAAGCGGTCATGCCGGACGATTGGCTGGCTCAGAATGTGTCCGGATATCAGGAATACATCGCGGGAGTGAAGGAACGTTACTCGCCGGCGCAGGTGTGCGAACGTCTGAAGCTGCTCGACCGAGGCCGCATCACGCCGCAGCAGATCGAACAGATCGCGAAAACTTGGGCCGAGGTAACTCTGAAGGGCCGACGTCGCGGACGCGGCGGCGTCTTGAGCTTCTGGGGCATCGGCTACAACCAGATGCTGCATGGCCAGCACAACACGATCAGCGTCATCAATCTGCATCTGCTGACTGGTAACTTGGGCCGGCCCGGTTGCGGCAGTCACTCGCAAACCGGCCAGCCCAACGCCATGAGCGAACGCTTGATGGGCGGACTCACCAGCCGGTTGCCGTTCAATCAACCGATCACCAACGAGAAGTGGCGCGATCACATCGCCGATGCCTGGCGAGTCCCTCGCGAACGGCTCAAGCAAACTGCCACGCTGCCGAACCCCGGCTTTGTCGTCGGCATGATGGAGCGGGCGCTCAAGGACGAATTGCTCGCCATGTTTTGGATGTATACGACTCACGTCCACATGCCGGAGGTGAAGACGCTGGTGCGACCCGCGCTGACGAAG
>CAZPUJ010000578.1:0-4179 GCA_964589725.1 uncultured Planctomycetaceae bacterium | reverse complement strand
CGGATCACACGCACCATCGGCTTCCAGAAACACGGGCCGAGGCGATGAAGTTGTTTCGAGACTCCTGCAAAGCCGGGAAACACCGGCGGGTCATAGATCAAATAGAGGCCCACCGGAACGTGCATCGCCGAGACCCATGCGATGCCATGCTTCTCGGCCACGAGCCGGCCGGCGAACGCGGCTTGATTCGAGACCAACAAGTCCGCTCCAACCAACTTTGCTTGTGTGTCTTCGAACGATTCCCTCAATGTTGGCAGCACCAACTCGCGAATGACGCGGATCAATCCCCAACGCGGGTGACTCATGCGGCGCATCACGTCCGGGTCAGACACCCAATCGCTGTCGGGACGCACCGGCCAAAAGCCAAGCCCCAACGCTTCGACCTTTCGCCGATAGCATTCGCCCGTCGCAATGACTGCGTCATGCCCTCGCGCCCGCAGTCCAAGAGCCACCGCCAAGTACGGGTGCAAGTCGCCGAGCGAGCCGAAAGTTGTCAACACGATCCGGCGCGAGCGTGTGGTTCGAGATCCCTCCATCGTGGCGGTTGTTTGCCTTTCGGCTCCTCAATGACAACGGTTGCATCATAGTCAGACATTACGGCGACGCGACGGACGAATTTGCAGACTGTTGTGGTCGGTGGGAGCCGCGCGGGAAATTGGCGAAGTATGTGCGGGGGCAGTTGAGTGAGCTGCCGCGCAAGAGTGCCGCGCCGATGGAGTTGGCGGCCGGAATCGGGCCGCGGTCGTTGCAGGAGTTTTTGTCCACAGACGAGCGGGATCAGGAGCGGCTGCGTTTTCATACGCAGCGGTTGATCTCTCGGGACCATGGCGACGAGCAGGCCATCGGCATCATTGATGAGTCGGGACACCCCAAAAAAACCAACGCCCCGACAGGTTGTCAGGCTGAGTTGAGGTAGCGGCCTTGACGGTGGGCGAGCAGTACTTGGCGTTGATGTTTGGAGCGTGCTTTTTGTACGGTCTGGCGGTGAGCGATTGGTGGTCGTCGAAGATGTGGCCACAACGGCCGGACAGGTGGTCGAATCGGCGGGGCCGATGCGCCAACGTGGGTTGCTGATCACAGACGTGCTGTGCGTGACTGATCGACAGTAGGGCGGGCGCGAGAAACTGGCGGCAATTGGCGACAGGCTGCGCGCGGTGTTTACGCTGGATGAATTGAACCCGGCATAAACTGAAGCCGTAGAGGTGTTGTATGGCTCCGTTTCTGAGCGAGATGACTGGCGCCGAGCATTTCGTGCCCCGTGTCTGGGAACCGGTTCTGGAAGATCTCAGGGCGTTCGCCGACTTGCACCAGGAGTTGCACCGGCAGACGGACCACGTTGCAACGCCGGAGCAGCGCGACAGCCTGGTCGAATTGCACGAGCGACTTCTTCAAAGTTCAGCGACCCTTCTTGAACCCGATTCGATGAAGGATCTCACGGATTCGGAGATCCACCGGCTCTTTGCTCGGTCGGTTCTTATGCTGACGCGGCTGGTGGAGTGTGTGGCCGCCGGCGAGGGTGTGCTGGATACGGCAGGCTCGCGGACTCTGGCCTTTTACCAACCCGACTTCGAGCCGTCGGCCGCCAATCGAAAAGTGCTGGTCGGAAGACTTCAAGAGGCTATCGGTATTTCGTCTGGCGAAATTCAGCGGATGCAAGGCGAGATCGACGGTGAGCTTGCCGACTCACGCCGAAAACAGTCGATCGTGGCGGCCTTACGCAAAGAATTTGGGTTGCGAGGCGATTCCCCGGACCTGCGGGCCGCGGTCTTCCGGTTATTTCAATTCCTCTACCCCGAGGCGCCACTTCTGCCCGAAGAAGTCGAGCTGATTATGACCGGGTGTTTGATCTTCTTTTGTGTGCCCTTTCGCGGAGAGGAACTGAACACGCCGGCGTTTGGGTCGCGCAGCCAGGCAAGTCAAAAGGCTGTCCGAGAGTTTCTCCGAAAGGTGAACACGTTCAGCCAGAAGCAATTCGCACACTTTCCGGTCTTCGGATTCCTACAAGGCGAGAAGTTGGACCGGACCGTTCTCGAGCGGCTCGCGGCCGGTGCAGGGCTGCTGCCGCGGGAAGTGGCGCATGAAATCAGTCGCTTGGCAACAATCTTGCCGCTGGCCGACGTGGACGAATACCTGGTCCACGATGTGTGGGGCCATAGTTGGCAGGCCAGCATGTTGCGTTTTGAAAAGATGTATGAAGAGATGGCACGCTATGCCGATCAACTGGAGTTGCATGAATCCACCATTCTGCCAAGCGGAGAGAGGATGACTTTCCGTGATTGTTTTCGCGGCAATGGTGCAGAACTTGAGCTGGACGAAGATCGGTTCGAAGCGTTCGTTCATGCCGAGATCGCCGAACGCTTCCCCGTGGCACTCTCGGGTGTTTTGGCCGAAATGATGGCGGACGCCGCCGAATATAAGTTTTTGAAATTGCACCCCGACAAGGCAGACGCACTTCCAAGCACAAGCCACTTCAAGTTCTTTCCGAGTAAGCTCGACCTGACCATGCGCGACGTTTCCTTTTACTTCAGCCAGGCGACGAAAACGATTCGTCTTTGGGCCGAAGGGACAAATCGCCAGCAGAAGACAAAAAATGAACTAGTACGGAACGGGGCCAGTTCGGAAGCGGCCGATGCGGCAGTGGCACGGGCTGCGGCGATCTGGTCCGATCTGGCCGCGTGGGCTTACGCCCCGCGACTCTGCTGGAAGCACGCGCCCGATGATCGTCTTCGCGTCAATGCGATGAGCCGCGTGGCTCTGAACTTCTTGGGAATCCATCGAGCGATCGTGGACGTGTACCGTCGCCTGGACGAATTGCGCCCTACGTGTCTGCCGTTGCATAGCTTCCGCGATCTCATGCTGATCGGCGCTTCGGTTTTTTTTGAGGCGGACCGTGCCAAGAATCTGTGGCGTGTCGACGAATATCTTTCGCTGCGGTTCGTTCCGCTGTGCCGGCTGCTGGCCGGAGGGTCTTGTCTCGCCAGTCGCCAACGGTTACCGTGATTTTTGCCTGAAAGAGAAAGGGACAACCCGATGCGATCACGAAAACTGAATGCGGTATGCAGCGCGGCCGTTTTGTTTCTTGGCGCAGGTTCACTGCTTGCGCAAGAGCGGTTTGCGGATTTGGTGGGACCGGTCAACGTGGGGGCGGTGAAAAAGTCGGAGGTGCTGGAGATCCCCTTCATCACTTGGGGTGGCGACGTGGCGACCTTCCACGCCAACGGCGGGCTCACCACCAAGCCCGGCACGATCTTTCAGAAGCATGGCCTGAACTTGAAGCTCACGGCGGGTGACGATTTTGTCGGGCAGGTCAAAAACTACATGTCGGGCAAGACGCCGTTCCTGCGCGGGACTTTCAGCATGCTCGGGCTGGCCTCAGAGGTACTCGGCCAGGATCCGCGAACTAAGCCGGTCGTGTTCCTGCAACTGACCTATTCGGTCGGCGACCACATGGTTGCCCGGCCGGGCCTGAAATCGCTTAACGACCTCAAGGGCAAAAAGATCGCCTTGCAAAAAGGGGGACCGCATGTGGGCATGCTCGACGACATCTTGCGCACGCCCAAGCTCAAGTGGGGCGACGTTCAAGTGGTCTGGGCCGACGATTTGACAGGCGACAAAGGCCCGGCGGCCCTGTTCCGCAAAGACCCCACCATCGACGCCTGCATGGTCATCTCGCCGGACATGATCGGACTGACCGGCGGCCTCGCGAGCAAGGGGACCGGCGCGGAGGGAACCGTCAAGGACGCTCGCGTATTGCTCTCGACTGCCACCATGAGCCGGTCGATCGCTGACGTGTATGCCTGCCGCAAGGATTTCTTCGACGCGAACCGGCAGCTTGTGGAAAAGTTCGCCGCCGGTTACCTGAAGGCGTGCGAAGAAATCGTGGATCTGAAGAAGGAGTACAAGGAGAAGGGACGCTCGCCGAAGTATCAAGCGATCCTCAAGCTGGGCATGGACATCTATGGCAAGGAGGTCTTGCCGACCGAGGTCGAGGCCGACGGGCTGATCTCGGATTGCACATTCGCGATTCTGCCAGGAAACGTCGTCTTTTTCACCGATGCCACGGACACGGAGGGCTTCGACGGCAAGCAAATCAGGGCGCTCGACTTGGCGACCACGTTCGGGGCGAAAACGAAGGCGGCCTTTAGTAAGCCAGGCTTTGATTATGAACAACTGGCCAAA
>CAZPUJ010000577.1:0-6386 GCA_964589725.1 uncultured Planctomycetaceae bacterium | reverse complement strand
CCGAGGTGGTGACGGCGACGATTCGATCAACGGCCAAGGCGGGACGGACACGATCGCCAGCGGCCAGGGGAACGACGTCGTCGTCGATCCGGTGTCCGAGATTCACGAGAACTTCGTCCTCTCGGCCACGATCCAGGCCATCCTGGACGCGATCTAAACAGGACTGCAGAGTGGGGATTTCGGATTGCGGATTTTCGTCTTTCTGGTTCCCTCTCCCCCGCATCGGGGGAGAGGGTCAGGGTGAGGGGGTTTTCGAAAATCAATCAGACTTCCGTGTGCCGTACGGCCGTCATCACGCCTGCCAAGACTTTCTGACGACCGTACGACCTTCCTTCCGCAACGTCCGGTTGGCCTCCGTCAGCCGGGCGTTGCGTTTTTTTCGGCCATTCGCATAACAGCAATTCCTCTAAGGCGCACGGTAGCCCGAGCCCTTGTGGCTCGGTTGATTCCGCCTTTGACCCGAAGCATCCAGGCCATAAGGGCCAGGGCTACATGATTCGGGAATTTCTGCTCTACACCCGGCTGAATCGCGCCTTGCGAACGATGCTGTCAAACTTTGCGGGTTGGCAAAGCTTTTCCGGTTTTGCTGGTCGTGCCGGAAGGACCGCTCATACTGATCGTCCCGGTCCCGCAAATTGCGGTGAGTCTGCCGGATGCAACGGTCGTTCGCGTCGTAACACATTTGACGCGGGGGCTGAGATTAACGGTTGTAACGGTCTTACCGCCTGATACGGATTTGTCGATTTTGCCGAAGATTCCGTCCGATCCTTCTTTGCGGACTGTGACGGACAAACGGGTTCGTCCGATTGTGACGAATGTAACGCCTGGCAGGCGGCTGCTGAACACACGGAGGAGGGGTCATGTTGCGCGCAAATTGGCTGCAGAAACTAGCGAAACTTTGCGGTCATCGTCACGAGACGCATGCAGACACAAAGGCTATTTCCAAACGGCTTCGGCAGGCCGTGGTGAGTCAACCGGCGGAGGTTTTGGAAGCGAGGTCAATGCTGTCGGTGTCGGTCTTGTATGTGGAATTGACCGGTGAACTAAACCTCCAATTGGATAGCAGCGACAGCGTTCGTGTGGGAAGCATGAACGGTCTGGTGCGTGTCGACTCCATCAGCCCGGAGGGTGTGGTCACACCCGTCAACGGCGTTGGAGCCCTCCCCGCGCAAGACGTCCAGTTAATCGTGATCGACGGCGGTGACGATGGAAACTCGATTGACCTGAGCGGAGTGACGGCCGCCGCATTTACATCGCTGGCTCAAATTGAGGTCGATGCAGGAAATGGGAACGACTTGATTACGGGCAGTCAGGATTTCGCGGACAGCTTAGTTGGCGGTCACGGCGCCGACACGATTCTGGGGAAGGGCGGCAACGACACGCTCGTCGGCGGCAACGGCAATGACTCAATCGTGGCGGGGACCGGCAACGACAGCGTGCGCTCCGGAGATGGTCAGGACTCGGTGACTGGTGACGCAGGCAACGACACGATCGACTCCGGTGACGGTGACGACACAGTCTCCGGCGGCGTCGGCAACGACAGCGTCTTCGCGGGAAATGGCCAAGACTCGCTGAATGGCGATGACGGGAACGACACACTCAATGGCGACGGCGGTATCGACACGCTCCACGGCGACGACGGCAACGACTTGATGCTCGGCGGCGACCTCCATGATCTGATGTTGGGTGATGCTGGCGACGACACACTCCTCGGCCAAGCCGGCAACGACACGCTGATCGGTGTCACCGGAGCCGACCGGGCGGACGGCGGAGCGGGTGACGATTTGATTCAAAGTGCGCTGGACATTCCGGGTGATGATCCGGTGCCGGCCCCGGCGACTCCGGCACCGACCATTCCTGTACCAGATCCGTTGCCCGATGCCGTTGACAGTACGCTGGGAACTGACATCGGCAGCGGATTTCACACAATCGGAACCGGGACGGGTGATGGCAGTCTTTCGGTGGAGGTCACCGCGACTGGGGCGTTCGGGGTGGGAAACTTCCCGAATTCCACCATCGCCGGCGCAGTTTTTGACCCGTTGGGGGCCACCGGTGTGAGCACGTCGACGTTTGAGTCCGATCTCTATTTCCGCTTCCGTTCGAGCCCAGACACTGGATCGCGAACGTCCTTGGAGACCCTGGCGACCAACTCTTCCACGATTCGCGGAACCTCCGCCGAGGCCAACTCCACCTTTAACGTGGTCACTAACCTGGAAACGTTGCAATTTGCCCTCACGCAGTTGGCGGAACCGATGTTTGACAAGACGAGCGGGCAACAAATCGGATCCTTGCTGACGCAGACGTATCGCATCACGAACACGGGGGGGCTCAGGTCAGAATTTGAACTGGCACGCTACTTCGATGGCGATCTGCTATTTGATGGTTCACTGATTGATGGTGGTGGACGCTCAGTCTCCGCGGCCGGCGACGAGTTTCTGTATGAGACGGACAGTGGTGGTGCTTCCGCGTCAACGACATTGGTCGCCATCACGGCAAAGGGGGGAACAATCCCCGCGACGAATCGCTTTGCGATCGACCAATACCCAGCGCTGCAAAACCTCCTGGAAGCGGGGGGGATTCTCGACGGACAAATCCGCAACGATCTGAATGGCGACCAGTCCATTGACTTGCCCTACGACGTGTCATTGGGATTTCGAAACACCTTCAGTCTTGCCGCCGATGAAACAGCGATCTACACGACTCACACCTTATTTGCCACCGGGACGCCAGATCAGTTGGATCTCAATCAGAAACCGGTGGCCGTCGGCGACGTTGGCCAAGCCACGGGGGGCCGGGACGTGGCCATCGACGTGGTTGCCAATGATTTCGACCGCGACGGGAGTCTTGTTTACTCGTCGCTTCAAATCACGCAGCAGCCCGCGTTTGGCACCGCGATTCCGCTGCCCGAGGGACGCATTCGTTACACCCCGAACGCAGGATTTACCGGCACGGACACCTACTTCTACACGATTCTCGACAATCTGGGCGCGCCCAGTAACGCCGCCCCCGTGGTTATGACGGTCAGCGCGTTGGACACGGTGGGCGACGCGCTCAATGCGGGGAACGGTAACGATACGGTGATCGGGAACGATGGTCATGACACGATCCTGGGTGGCTCCGGACATGATTCATTGCTCGGAGGCTCCGGCCATGATCGGATTCAAGGTCAGGGAGGCGACGACACGCTGGTCGGCGGCGGTGGTGCGGACAATGTCACCGGCGGTAGGGACAGTCTCAACGGAGGTGATGGCCAGGATGTGTTGGAAAGTCTCGCCGCCAGGCCCGTGATCGACGATGTCACGATCGTTGAAGGGGATTTTGGAACGTCACTGGTGACATTCAATATCACACTGGCGGAAACCAATTTCGCGTTCGTCGTCCTGAATTATCAAACCGTGGACGGGACCGCCATTGCGGGCCAGGATTACGTTCTGGCTTCCGGGCAACTCATTTTTTCCGCCGGCGAAACCCAGAAAACGGTGAGTGTGGAAGTCAACGGCGATGAACTTGGTGAGCCCTCGGAGTTTTTCACCCTCCGTCTCTCGCCCGTTTCCAACACGCTGATTGAAGTGGCCGAAGCGACCGCAACGATCAGTGACGATGATGTCGGAGTCAGCGTGATGGACGTCGGCGTGCCGGAGGGAGATTCGGGGACGACCACGCTGCAATTCACGGTGAATCTATCGGTCGCGAGTACCGCGGCCGTCTTCGTCGATTTCAACATGACGGATGATGATGCCAATGCCATCGCGGACGCGGTGACGATCATTGTGCCGCCCTCCGTGTTCGCGATCACTCAAGACTATGTGGCGACCACGGGTCGAGTGGTCATTCTTCCGGGAGCCACCAGCGTAACGATCAATGTCAGTCTGCTGGGAGACACGGAAAGCGAGGACGACGAACGATTCTTCGTGAATTTGAGCGCTGCGACGAACGCCACCGTCCTAGATTCTCAAGGGATTGGCACCATTGCCAATGACGACGGCGGCGGGCCGTTCTTGCATCCGATCACTGATGAGAATTTCCGTTGGACAACAACCGCGACGGATGGCGGCGGATTGATTCAAGGAGACGCCACGGTCCTGACTTGGGGAATCGTTCCCGATGGAACATTGGTTCCCGACCTCGCCGGAAATTTTGGTCCGAGCGATGTGATTACCAGTCTGGACATCATTTACAATGAAACGGCGACTGGCCCCGACGTGACCAACCGGACGTGGTTTGCCTTAATTGAGTCGGTCTTTGATCGATACGCCAGCTTCTCTGGATTGAGCTATGTGTATGAACCGAACGACGACGGCGCCCAAATGGATGATGATCCCAGTGGAAACCCGGCAACGGGGCTGACACCTGGGATTTTGGGGACACGTCCCGACGTCCGAATCGGTGGTACGGACCTTGACGGCAACGGCGGCGTGCTCGCATTCAACGCATTCCCCGATATCGGGGATATGGTTCTCGATACCAACGACAACTTTTTCCTCAACCTAGCAAATAATTCGCGGTTTCTCAGATACGTGTTGGCACACGAACATGGACACGGCCTCGGTCTGCGGCATGTGTTGCCAGTAACTCAAACGAAGCTGATGGAACCATTCGTGACGGCGAATCCAACATTCGATGGGCCTCAGGAGGATGACATTCTGGCCACCAATCGCGGATACGGCGACCGCAATGAAAAGGATAGTGGAAACGATGCGTCGTCCGGCGCCAACGTGCTGGGAATTTTCGCCCCCACACCGAGCTCCAACTCAACCCAATTCCAAATGAACGGTGTCAGCATCGACGACGACAGCGATACCGATTTCTACGAGTTCTCTTTGACAGTGACTTCCGACGTGTCGATTAACGTCAACCCGACAGGGTCGAAGTATCTGTCCGGGGTCCAGCCGCTTGCACCGGCTCCAGCGATCTTCGCGCCATTCAATGCACGCGCTCAGTCGGACTTGGCCTTCGAATTGCTCGCGGCCGACGGCAAGACGGTGCTGAATACTCAGAACGCCGTCGGTTTTGGGCTGACGGAATCCTTGACCCTGACGTCGCTGGCGGCGGGAAAGTATTTCATTCGCGTGACGGGGGCACAGGACCTCGCACAGATGTATGACCTCGGCGTCTCGGCGTCCGCCGTGACGATCATCGCGGTCGCGGACACGCTCGATCAAGGCGATACGCATCTGGGCGGTGAAGGGAATGATACGGTCATCGGCGCCACCGGGAACGACACGATCAATGGACAGGGTGGCAATGATTCACTCTTCGGAAACACGGGGGACGATCTGGTCCTGGGCGGGGCGGGAATGGACACGCTGCTGGGCGGCAACGGCAACGACACGCTCGATGGCCAAGGCGGCGCCGACTTGCTGAATGGTGGTCTCGACAACGACATCTATCTGTGGAACGGCGCGCCGAACGGGAACGACACGATCGTTTCCGCCAGCGGTCTCGACACCGCATCCGTCATCGGCACCAGCAGCCCCGACGCCATCGACATTGGACAAAGTGCCGGAAGCCTGACGGCGGCATTCGGCGGAGCCACCTTGACGATTTCACGCCAAAGCGTGGTTGCCAACGTGGTCGTCAACGGACTCCGGGGGAACGATACGCTGAGCGTCGGGACGATCGATCAGGTACGTCCCCTGGTGTTGAGCCTCAATGGCGGAGACGGGAACGACTTGTTGGACGCGACCGGAGCCAGCATCGGTGGTGTGCGATTGGGGCTCAACGGCGACATCGGCAATGACACGATATTCGGCTCACTGGGCGACGACACGCTCAACGGCGGCGACGGCAACGATTCGTTGTGCGGTCTCGCCGGCAACGACACGATGATCGGCGGCTTGGGCCAAGACTCGCTGGGAGGCAGCCTGGGTAATGATTTGCTCAATGGCGGCGACGGAGCCGACTCGCTCAATGGACAGCAAGGGGATGACAGCGTCCTCGGCGGTTTCGGCAACGACACACTCAAGGGTGACATCGGCAATGACACGCTTTCGGGCGGCAGTGGCGACGACGACCTCAACGGCATGGTCGGCGACGACTCGATCCTGGGAGGCGTCGGAAAGGACGCGCTGCTTGGTGGCGTCGGAAACGACACGCTGGATGGCGGTCGCAATGACGACTCGATCGGCGGCAACGCCGGCGACGACCGCATCCTCGGCGATCATGGCAACGATGTGATCAACGCCGGCGACGGCAACAACACGATCAGTGGCGGCGACGGTGACGACACGATCACGGCTGGTATGGGGAACGACCTCATCAGCGGCGGTGACGGGAATGATCGGATCAACGCCGACGACGGCGAGGACACGATCATCGGTGGGGATGGTAATGACAGCGTCCAGGGGGGCGCCGGTCAGGACATCATCCGAGGTGGTGACGGCGAC
>CAZPUJ010000576.1:0-7198 GCA_964589725.1 uncultured Planctomycetaceae bacterium | reverse complement strand
CGAACTTCAAGACTGGCGTGCCCTCATTGGTGTGCGCAAGAGTACTCCGTGGATCGCGGGTTTCTTTGAGGCTGGCTGGGTTTTCGACCGCCATGTCAACATGCGCGACCATCCCGACTTCGATATTTCGTCCGGCTTTATCGGCCGCGTTGGAATCAGCTTCTGAGATTTTGGATTTTGGATTTTGGATTTTCGATTGTTGACGCGGTCAATCCAAAATCGAAAATCCAAAATCGTCTAGCGGAGTCTCTCGTGTCCGACCCTGTCGCCATCATCCTCGCCGCCGGCAAGGGGACGCGGATGAATTCCGAGTTGCCGAAGGTCATGCACTCCGTTTGTGGCCGGCCCATGATCGAGTTTGTGCTCGATGCGGTGCGCGCAGCGGGCGTGCGGCGATTGGTCGTCGTCGTCGGATACCAGGCGGAGATCGTTGAAGACGCACTCTCGCGGTACTCGGACGTTGAGTTCGCTCTGCAGGCCGAGCAAAAAGGGACCGGCCACGCGGTGATGATGTGCGCGGACAAGCTGGCGAACTGCGACAGTCCCGCGCTGGTGTTGGCCGGCGACACTCCCCTGCTCCGCGGCGGTTCGCTGGCGGCTTTGTTGAACGAGCTGCGTTTGCACCGAGCGGCGTGTGTCGTCGGCACGGCGATCACCGCCAACAATTTCGGTCTTGGCCGCGTCGTGCGCAGTCCGTCTAGAGAATTCCTGCGGATCGTCGAACAAAGGGACACGACACCGGAAGAGGCCGCGATCCGCGAGATCAACACCGGTTGTTATGCCTTCGACTGCCGTTTGCTCTTTCAAACTTTGACCAAAGTCCGGCCGGAAAATAGTCAGGCCGAGTACTACCTCACCGACTGCCCGACGATTCTCAAGGCCGAAGGACATCAGGTTCTCGCCGCCGCCAAGCTGACCATCGAAGAAGCGATGGGCGTCAACACGGTCGAGCAACTCGCCGATGTCGAGGCGGTGCTCCGAAAATGCCGATCACAGAGTGTGACCGATTGACATTCCATACGCAGCCTCGGCGGGCCGTTGTGTCGGCTTTGTTTTGGTGACGGCGGAAACGTGACGATAATGAATCACATGCGAGGCTCCTGTCCATCCGATCGGTGAGTCATTCCTCGACGACCGCTCCCAATGCTTCGCGTGGTGTCGGGTCGGCCGGCAGCAGCATAATCAGCAGCAGAGCTAGCACCAGCATTGCCGCCGATACGTAAAAACTCGCGGGCCGGCCGAAATTGTCGGAGATCAAGCCGAATGCCAGCGACGAAAAGCCAGTCAGCGTGCTGAGCACGCTCAGGTAGGCCATGTTGACGCGCACGAATTCCTTTTCGGACGCAGTCGTCACATAGTTTGGAAAGTAAGCTCCGAACAATTCTCCGGAGCCGAGCAATCCAAATGTGAGCAGGAACCACCAGCCGTCACTGTTGAGCGCCCAGCCCATGCCGATCAGCAGGATTGACGTCGTTGCCAGCAACGTGGCTCGCGGGCTGGCGGTCGCGAGCAGCCAGCCGAGCACCACGCCGGTCACCGCCTTGAAGCCAAACCGCAAGAATGTCTGCACTCCGACCGTGTCGGTCTTATCGCCGAGCAAGTCTTTGGCGTGCAGCGACACGTTCGAGAAGATCGCATTTCCGCCCGAATAGACGATGACGTAAATCACCACGGCGAACAACACGACTCGATTGCGAGCAAATTGCTTCAACCCAGCGACGATCTCGGCCCACGGCGTCCCGGATTCGGCGGCCGAATCGGATGCGATCGGGACGGTGAACAGACTCAGCGCGCACCCGGCCACCATGAACAGTGGCGCAACCGCGGCGAATATCGCCAAGTAGTTGTGCGGAAACTCCAAGTCGAACGAACGGCCGCCGAGCAGCTTGCCATCGAAGACGGCATCTTGCAGCAATGCACCGACACAGGCGAACACTGGACCGGCCCCAAACGCAAAGCCCAGCGCCGCGCCGCGCCGTGACGTCGAAACCCCGCGCCGCAACGAATCCCACAACGCCGTCATCATGACTCCATTGCACATGCCAAACACCGCGCCGTGCGCGATCACCATGATCGTCGTCACGCCGGACGAGGCTCGCAACCAGATCGTCACCGCAACCGCCCCCGTGATTGCGGCCATCACAGTGATCGAAATCCAGGACAACGGTTTCAAGAACCGAGGCTGCGGAAACATCCACGCAACCACAACAGGCACAATCGTCATCCATAGATACATGGCGGACGGCAGGCTGCAGATCGTGTCGCTATTCCCCAACGCCTTCAGAAGATTCACGTGAACCAATCCGATATACGTGATCGGCGCGGTGAGATACACGATCCCCCAATAGGTGGCGAAGCAGCCGATGTTCCGACGCTGCACGCTGACCGGCAGCGGACAATCGTCGCTCGGATCAACCGGCTTGTCGGGATCGCTCATGCGTGTTTTCCTGAATGGACAAACTAACTCGAAGCGTCAGCGAGGGGGAGCGCTTTACGAAACCCAGATCGTCGCTTGTTGGAGCGCTCGCCCTCGCTGACGCTTCGGGTGAGTGGAACCACATGCTACGACACGCCCAGCAACTCGGCCGCGTTGTTCCAGAAAATGTCCTCCACCGCCGCATCACTGAGCCGTTCGGACCAGCAGGCCCACTTCAGCGAGCGGAGATGTTCCAGGCCGATCAGCACCGGATGGACTTGTTGATGCTTTTCGCCCCAGACCGGCGTTTCGCGATAAATCCATAAGAACGAATCGGCCGCCGACAACGATCGCCCGCGCATGTGACTGATCGGCAAGTCCGAGCCGTACATCAGTTTCTCGTGCCCAATGATGCGGATGATCGCTTGATGCGCGATCGGTTCGCAGTTGGCACTCGTGTCAAAATACAAGTTGTCCAAGCCGGTCAACTTCGGCAGACCTTCCAAATTGTGAGCCGGCTGAAAACTACGAGCCGAATGCGCCAGGATCAGCTTCATGTTCGGATATCGCTCGCAGTAATGCCGAATCCAGTGGATGTTGCTGGGGTCGGCGACCGCTCGCGATTTGACCATGTGCAGTGTGATGACCCAACCCTCATCGTCCGCGACCTTCACCAGCCGTTCCGGCAGGAAATCGGGGATGTCCGCCTCCCATGTCGGCTTTGTCGCTGAGAACGTGTGATAACACTTCAGCCCATGCAGTCCGAGCCGCCGCACCTCTTGCCGCACCCATTCGGGATCGTCTTCAGGCCGGACAAAGAACTCGCCCCGAAACGCCGAGTTGCGAGCGGTCTCGCGGCCGACGAATTCATTCATCCGATGTTGCCCTTCAGGATGCGTCGGCGTTGCGAATGACAGAAACAATGCCCCGCGCGTCCGCCCCGGATGCAAATCTTCGATCAACCGCATGTATTCGTTCGTGTCCACGTCGCCGCTGAAATCGGGCAGCCGAAACTGCACTTCGTTCTCGAGCCACAAGTGGCAATGCGCGTCGAAGACCTTCGGCGGAATGAACCCCGCCAACTCGCGATCAAAGAAGTCACGATCAATCTTCAGCGAGGCTCCCGGCAACGTGGGTGCGGTGAACGTCGTCATGCAGCCAATCTCCAGGGGTTGATGGACCTGTAGCCCAGGCCCTCGTGGCCGGAGGATTCGGTCCAATGAATCGACCGAGCCACAAGGGCTCGGACTACGGGTTGTCTATGGCTTTGAGTCGACTCGGAACTTCGGGTGATGCCGATGAGCTTCCGCGTCTTCGGCGGCCGTGATACTGACCAGTTTGTCACCTTGCGGCAAATAGAGCACATACCAAGCCAGCGTCGCGAGCCGGCTGTTGTCGCGATCGGCCAGCAGCTTATTCAGGACCGCGCGGCCATCGTCGCCGAAGTTCAACAGGGCGATGCCGATCTCACGCCAGCCCCAGTCTTTGTCGCTGCGCTGACAGCCATCACCGTATTGTCGGAAGAGTCTGGTCAATTCTGTCAGCCCTTGCTCTCGCTGTTCGCGTGGCGTATCAGGTCGCGCGGCGAGCATCGCCAATGCGGATGCGGCGCGAACTTGAACGGCCTCGTCTTTGCCGTGCAGGCACTCGCGAATCGCGGCCATCGTTGTCTCAGTCGCGCCGAAACTGCTCCGCATGTTGATCAGTGCCAGCTCGCGAGCATACGGGCTGACGTCGTGGCGGATGATGTCCAGCAGCGCGGCTTCGATCGCGGGAGTGGCTGGGGCACCAATCAGCTTGAAGCAGTGCAACACAACCTCGCGAATCTCGACGTTCTTGTCCGCCAGCCGCGAGGCCAAGAATTCTTTTTCCGGCTGACCGATGTTTCCGGCGGCTTGAAGTTTTTTCAGGGCTTCCGAGAACGCCCGAAACCGGAACTGAAACGTCGCATCGCCGCGTGCAGCCGATTCAAAAAGTTTTTCAACCACGCGCGGCCCCGGCAAATCGGCCAAGGCCAGTGCGGCCTGCCAGCGGACTGAGTTCTCTGGATCAACAAGCGCGGCTTCGATCACCGGAATCGCCGACGCGTCGCCGAGCATCGCCAGACCCTTGAGCGCCGCACGGCGCACGTACAAGTCGGCGTCGCGCGCTGCGGTCGCAAGATCCTTAGCCGACAGCGACTGCTTCTTTTTTAACACGGACGTCAGCAGCCGACGCCGAGCGAAGGGGTCAGGACTTTGCAGTGCGGTCGCCGGTTGCGGTGGAATGTCTTCGTCGGGGTAATTGACGTAATTTTCCCAATCGAATCCACTCTCGATGTCGTTTGCCAAGAACATGATTCGCGGCGCCCCTTCCGGCATCGGGCCGCGAGTGCGAAAGACCGACAGGCGTGTCTTTGACCCTTGACAGACCGCTCCAACATCCTGAATCGCCTCCTCGGTGTTGGGCGCGTACACATTGATTTCATCTATGAGATTTTCTTTCGCCCACGTCTTCAGATCGAAGTGAATCCGCCCGGCGGTTCGCGGCCGGCCGTCATGATTCCACGCCGTCGGCAGCCGCGGATTGTGGCCATCGACGCAGACCGCGATCTTTTTCTGATGCTGGCCGAGCGAAGATCGCAGCTCGCGCAAGAACTGAGTGAGATATTCGCCGCGCAGCCGCGACCAAACGTCTTTATCAAACGGCTGAGTGCGGATGTCGATGCCGTGCCGCTTTTTGAACTCGTCCACGATCGGCTGGTTGTAGCCGAACTCGTCTTCGTAGCGTTGACTGTAATTCTCCGCATACGTCAGGAACGCCAGCCCGTCGTAGCCTCCGGCGACCGTGTACTTCGTCAGCGATTCGACCATCGCGCGGCGAGCGTCCGGGTACGCAAACTCAATCGGCCCGCCCTGCCGCCAGGTGCCGAAGCGATTCACCGGCGCCCATTCAGGATGCTCGACTCGCAACTGTTCCTCGACAGCATACGGAAACCCGACGTAACCGACATCCGCCGCCGAGCCGTTATCGAACAGTCCGGTCGTCAACCAAATCTCCATGCCTCGATCGTGAGCCGCCTTCACGGCGATGCGATTCGTCCCGACGACCTCGTAGGCCAGATGCTTCCACCATTTCCAAATCCGAGCGAACTCGCGGTTCTCCGGCCGAATGACAAACTGATTCCCCCAGATCTCGTCC
This sequence comes from uncultured Planctomycetaceae bacterium, assembly GCA_964589725.1. GTDB lineage: Bacteria > Planctomycetota > Planctomycetia > Planctomycetales > Planctomycetaceae > CAYSHJ01. The sequence goes on along the minus strand of CAZPUJ010000576.1, from coordinate 1,602 downwards.
TGCCCGCCACGCCACCAAATGCGGCTGACCCGATAGGTCTTGTGCAACGATTCAAACGCGGCCTCAATGCTGGCCCGCGAATCGAGCGGCAGCCACAACAAATCCTGATAGTCGCCCGTTGTGAAATATGCCGTCCGAGGATTTCGCTCGGCCGAATCATTCGGGTCCGCAGCCACGACCAGTCCAGGTGCCAGCAGAATCACCAGTCGAATGAGGCGCACCCACATCGACAGCCGACCAGCCACGGCAGTCTTCATTGTTTCGTCCCCATCACAACCTCAGCGGCGGGAAGCGGCATCTGTGTCGTCCCGTTTTCGATTATCCTGCCAGACGGCCGCAAACGAGGAGAGAGACAGGATGCCAGCCAGCCATGCTGTCGGATCCATGCACGACTCCCACCACGAGCGGCTCGGCGTATTGTGGGATGGCCCGGCCTGGGTCGCGGTCGCGTCATCCCCGCCGGAATGCCGAGCCGTCCGGAATGCCCAGATTGGCTTGATCGCGGGTTGTGGGGCGGCCGACATCGTCGGGGCGGTGGAATTGCCCTCCGCCTCGGTCCCGGGATCCTTCTGCCCGTCGGTAGGATTCTGTTTGTTCTCGTTACTGCCGTCTCGTTTTTTCTTGTCTTGGACTTTCTCGTTCGTGGTTTTCGCTCCGTCTGGCGACTTCTGATCCGACGGGGTTGGCTGATCCGGCTTCACTTGCTGTCCGGGCTTCGTGGGCTTCGTGGAAACCAATATTTCGGAATCCCATGTTGGCAGGGTCAGCGGAGCCAGTGGCGGCAAGGCACTTGGCACGGTCGGCACTTCAAGTAGCCGGACAATGTCGCCGTCTTTGTCGCCAATGGGACCATCGATCAGTCGATTGGAACGACGCAGAGTCAAGTTCTCCCGCAACCGTTCCAGCATGATCCGGTCAACCACAATCTCATCGCGGTCGCGATGACCGTCATCACCGTCGCTGTCACGGAGCGTCGTCTGATCCGATATGAGCAACCGCGATGGGCTGAGTGCTGAGAAGAATCCAGTGGGACTCGGAGCCGACATCTCAGACGCGGCGCGCGGCAGCCCATTCGATCTCGCGAAACCATCCGCGCGCCCTGTTTCGAGCTGCGACTCGCTCACGACCTCGGTCTCGATCGAACGGCTCGCTGTAACGGAGCGCGATTGGGTGACCAAGTCGGAAGTCGAATTGGCGACACGACCGTTCGGTCGAGCATCCAGCCCGAATGAAAACCTGGCCACAATGTCCACGTCAAAGTCCCGCTGGCCTATGAACAAGGACGCCCTTAGATTCCGCGCATTGATGGCATGGTCAACGTCTCGGTCACTCTCCACAGTGAGAGAAATCGACCAAGTCAGCGGCTCGAAGTCGACAACTGCGAAGACAGCGTGAATTGCAGAATGACCATGTGAGAGCGCGGCGTGGCTCTCAACGTCCTGGCCGTTGCCAATCTCAAAGTCGTGGTCGTCCCCAATCACAGGGAGAGACATGACCACGACATTCGGATCGATCGAAACTTGGCGAGCGGTCAAGGACGCCTGTCCGTGCCCACGGTCCAACTCATTCAAGTCTGTGACCGCCTGTTCCTTCGCTGCCTGT
>CAZPUJ010000575.1:0-13059 GCA_964589725.1 uncultured Planctomycetaceae bacterium | reverse complement strand
CCAGCATGATCTCGCGCGCGAACTGATCCCACGGCGAGTTGTTCGCCACGTGCTCGCGAATCCACGAATAAAACGCCTTCAACGCCTGCGGCCGCAGTCGCTCGCCCGACAGCAACAGCAAGTCGGACCACTTGTAGCTCCAATAATCCACGAACTCCGGCCGAACCAGCAGTTGATCGACCAACCGTTCACGCTTGTCCGGCGAGGCGTCGGCGAAAAAAGCCCGCACGTCGTCCGACGTCGGCAACACGCCGGTGGTGTCGAGGAACGCGCGGCGGATGAATTCTGAATCAGTAGAGCACGATGAGGGCGGAATGTTCAACGCCTTCAGCTTCGCCAGCACGAGATCGTCGATGAAGTTGCTTCGCTCGGCATTCGCGAACACCGCCGGATCGACCGCCGTGTCGTACGGCGAGCTGACTGTCGCGATCACGTTCTGGCTGAGATACCACGCGCTGATCGCACCCTCGCCGCTGCCGATGATTTTCACGAGACCTTGATCATCCACTGCCGCCACCGTCGCATTGGCCGAAGTGAACCTGGCCCAACGAGTGACATCTTCGACGTGCCCGTCGCTGAAGTGCGCGCGTACGATCAACTGCTGCGTCGAGCCTTTTTTCTGCACCGAAGCTGTAGGCAGGATTTCCAGCGTCGCGATGCGAGCATCATCCTCGCGCGGTTCCGGATGCCCATTTGCGATCCACTCAGCGAGCACACGATACTCGATCGAGTCGACGTCAAACCGCAGCCCGCCCTTGTGAGGAATCGCGCCCGAAGGCTTCGTCAGCAACAGGCTCCGCCCCGGATCGGCCGGCACGATGCGACGACCTCGCGCCTGCCGCGTGAGCGTGCGAAAATCGGATTCCGGATCGTAGCCTCGCAACGACAGCTTGAACCCGGCTTTTCCCGCCAGCGCGCCGTGACACGCTCCCGTGTTGCATCCGGTCTTCGACAACACCGGCTGCACGTGATTACGAAAGCTCCAGACATGCGGCTGATCGAACTTCTCGACCGCGACGGTGGCCGTTGCTGTCCGATCACCGACCTTCGCGGTGATCGTCGCCTTGCCATTTCCGACCGGCAGGACGAAGCCGTCTTCCATCTTCGCGACGTTCACATCTGACGATTCAAAGACGACACCGCTCGCCACCTGACCGACGACTTGCGAACCGGACGTCTCCTGCACGAGCACTCGCTGCCGTGCCTCTTTCCCTAACAGCACGACTGCGGAGGGCAACAGCGTCAACGAGTCGTTAGCAAAGGCGAGTCCATTTGCCAGCAACATCACCAGAGATAGCCCCAGCGGCAACACACGGCGAACCATCGAAAGCACCTCGTTTGATTCCGCACCAACATCTTCCGCGTCAGCGGCAACAGCATGGGTTTAGCACGAGCGTGCCGAGGCTGCCACCCTGTCACTCATTGCCGTCACAGCTGGCTAATTGTTTCCTTGACGTAAATCTTGCCGTCACGGGTGGCACGTCCCTGACCATCGGGAAGGGCGTGAATTGCGAGCTGATCATCTTTCCCACGCCCTTCCCGATGGTCAGAGCGTGCCACCCAGATTCAAGAACTAACCAGCCGTGTCATTGCCGGATCACGGCGCAGCACGATAAGGAGCGGTATTCGGATGCTTCCGAACGACGCGCAATCCTATCAGCCATTTTTGTCCGCAGTCTGAGCCTTGGGAAAGCCGAGAACTTGCCACACGAAGAGGGGCACCAAGTCGCAGGCATCGGCCGCGACAGGCAGGCTTCCAAAACGCTGGCACTTGTTCACTCGTGACCCACGCGGCTGCACTCCGCCTGTCGCGGCCGCCTGCACAGCCAGCGACGTGTTACACGCACCATGCACGCCCGACGACCTGAACGACGCGGAGCGAATCGACTCGCCGGCGATGCGACCGGCGATCACGAGTGCCAGCGCGTTCGACGCTGAAGTTCCACTCACGCCGCGGCCCGGTGTGTTCGTGGCGGAGCCACGACGGGACGCGGCCACGAGATCCGCTTCAAACGGCAATTGGCGAGTGTTCCATCCTGGTGTTGACTGATGCCATGCACGCACTCAAACCGCGAGAGGCACCGATGAACATGGATAACGTCAAACTTCTGGAAGCGACCTTAGATGACGAGGGACGGGCGACCGTTGGTCGCTTGTTTGGTTGCCGGATCGAGACTACGGAAGACGTGCTGTTGCTCGTTGTCCACGCTCACGAGGCCCCACAAGGCGAGGCGCGTTCGGCCGCATGGAAGCGGTTCACGCAATCCCTGGATGTTATCGGCAGGCAGACGCGACATCTTACGGATGAGCACGTCGACGATCTGCTCGACGAGGCAATGCGTGGTGCGAGGCGCTCCTACGAACGGACTCGTTCATGAGGATGATGAACCCATTCTGCAAACCGCCGTGGTGGGAAAGGCTGACGTGGTCTGTACCCTCGACCGACATTTCCAGACGCCGGAAGTTCGAGTCGACTGTGCGGCGCGCGCGATTCGCTGGCTGACCGATGTGGAACTCTGCGGGAACTGCGCCCGCAATCGCCGGAAACACCAGTCGCTTGATGCGTTGATCACCGCCCCGATACGGTCGACACGACCGGTGTGTTGTTCGAGCATGCTCGGGTTCCAGCACAGGTCATGATGAATCACGTAGCGGCAGACGCGGTGGAGATCGACACCCTCGGCCATCACACTGCTGGCGATGAGCACCTCGGGAAAGAACGGGCTGTTGAAGCTCAGCATCAACCGCTGCCGTGTCTCCGGCTTCGTCGCTCCGTTCACCAGTCGGACGTTGGGCAGCAATCGCTCGGTTGATGAGGACAGTGCTGCGGAACGAGTACAGCATAGAACTGGCGAGGATCGTGCTCGGTGACAGCACAGCACTCAACGACGGAGATTTGCGCCGAAGCCGACCGCGACCAAGCCCTTGTCGCCGTCGCCAAGGTCGGATGAGGGGAGCGCTCGCCCAGCGAACCGGCAATTTGAAACATTGCCAAACCCTGACACGCCAGGTTGACGATACCTGATACAGATGCCATTATGGCCTCAGTGGGCTGGTGACTGCGTAGCGGGCGCTGGCCCCTTTTCTTTGGGGATGACCACCAAGCCGAAGCCGGCATACTCGCCCCGCGCATCGCGGCGCAGCTTCCCTTCGACAATCCGCCAGTCCTCTTTGTCTGGTTTTCCCAGGACGTGCCGGCCAATCGGCGAAACCACCAAGTCGGCCAGTTGCAGCCCGGCGATATTTTCTTTCTTGGATCGCAGGTTCAGCCCCAGAATGCGTTTGTCGATCGCTTTGGCCCGCATGAAGCGAGTGCCTTGGACTTTCAGATTCAACCACGCGATTTCCAATTCGTGGTCCAGCGTGGCGTCCCGTTTCTCGGCCACGATGACGCCCCCCGCCGTGACGTTGCCGAGTTCAAAGCAAAACCGCTCGACCAGCAAGTCCAAGCTGAGCAAATACGGGTCGAGTGCCGCCACACCGCACCGAGCCAAGTGCTCGTCCTTCCGCACCACGCATGCCACGACCATGTAAGTCAGCCGCCGCATGAATGCGTTGAGCTTGTCGAGGAACTCCGTGCGAAACGCGGTGTCCTTCATCCGTTCGAAGCCATTCCGGTTGCGAGTGAGGTCCGCCGTATGCAGCACGATGTCCCTGCGGCCAAACAGGTCCAACTTGAACGCATCCAACTCCCGCGTGAGTTCTCCCTCGGCAAACTCTTGGTCCAGAATCACCCCGCCGAGCACGAAGAGCGGATACTGCGGATCAATCACCGCCAGGTTGTGGTCGCCAGATTCGTCGAGGAAGAGCACTTTCAACGGGATGCTCCGATGTCATTTGCTTCGGCATGATAGACGCCGTCGCGGCTTTCGTGCATCCGCCGTTGCACGATTCGACTCTCCGCACGATTCGCGATCCTGATGATGAACCCAATCTGCAAACCGCCGTGGTGGGGAAGGCTGACGTGCTCTGTACCCTCGACCGACATTTCCAGACGCCGGAAGTTCGAGCCTATTTGGCGGCGCACGCGATTCGCGCGCTGACCGACGTGGCACTCCTGCGGGAACTGCGCCCGCCATCGCCGGAAACACCAGTCGCTTGATGCTCTGTTCCCACGAACCGGCCGCTGTTCGGCCAATTCGTCGCCTCAATGTCGCCGGCACCGGCGGAATTCCGGCGAACGGAGTTCGACCGACGATTCGGTTTGGGAAAGCCGAGACCTTGCCACACGAAGAGGGGCACCACGTCGCAGGCAGCCGCCGCGACAGGCAGGCTTCCGACACGCTGGCACTCGTTCCTCGTGACCGACGCGGCTGCACCCTGCCTGTCGCGGCCGCCTGCGCGGCCTGCGACGTGTCCACGCACCATGCAAGCCCGACGGCGTGAACGACGCAGAGCGAATCCACTCGCCGACGATGCGACCGGCGATCACGAGTGCCAGCTTCTTCCACTCAGGACGCGGCCCGGTGTGTTCGTGGCCAAGCCACGACGGGACGCGACGCCACTCGGCCCGAAGAGTCGGAACGATTTGCAGCGCCCTTGATCGAAATATTCCTAACCATCGCGCCGCTTGTCCGGGTGTCGGCACAACAGCCGTTTGCTGCCGCGCGTTTGAATCTCCACGACTCGGTCTTGGCCCGTGGAGAACAACGGCACGCCTCGCGCTTCGACTTGCGACTGTCGCCAGGATTGAAACACAGCGGCTGAGTTCCGCCGAGTGCGGCTGGGGTCGGGCGTTCAAATTTCAAAATTGGCGGACCAATTTTGAAATTTGAACGCCCGACCCCTGATCCCCACGTCAGTCGAGTCCAACCAAAAGACTCTGCTGTCCTGTGCTTTTTTTTCGTGATGCCCGCTTCGCGGGGAGTTCGAGTGCCTGCGCTTCATTAAGTTCGGTGAGCGAAATCAATGAACCTGCGCAGAGACGCTCCAACAGGTCCGCTTGTTTTGGCTCCAATTCCACGAGCAACCCCAGGACGTTCAACAGGTCGATTAGGTCGGTCGTGTAGTCGGCCAGCCAGTGGTCTGCTTGAACTTCTTCGAGCTTGGAGGGCGGGCGGCGATCTCCCATCACGGGACGATCGCGATCTTTCTGGCGGTAGCTGAACCATTGCCGCAGCACCTGCTTGCCGGAGACCTCGTAGTTCCAAACCGCAGGGGCGACCCCTTCCACAAAGCCTTTGCCAATCAGGAGTCGTTGCTGGGCAAGATCGTAGGTGATCGTTTCGGGCATCGCGTCGGGACTGTCCGGGATCGCGCCTTTGGCCGGGATGCGCGGTGCGTGCTCTTTCGGGAGCCGTGGTGGTCCTTTGGGTCGTCCCTCTTTCGGCGCACTGAACCGCTCGCCGTAGGTGTGCAGCCAGATCACGCGGCGTCCGAGTTGCACTGCCTCGCGGAAAAGTTTGTGGTCAGCCGTCAGCGGAATTCGCAAGCCGGGTTGAACGAGATCGGGTTGAAAGCGAGCGGTGAATGCCGGATTCGCCGCGACGGCGGCGAGATACGCCAGCAGGTCTTCATCGCTCACCGGTTGCCCGTAGCGTTGAGCGAGGAACGCGAGCAGCGCGGGACGGAGATTTGGCTCGCGTGAATCGCCTTCTTGAAACAGTGGAAACACTCGCCCGCCACGTCCGTGATAGTGATGCACGTCAGGAATCAGTGACGTGAAGCTCAGCGCAGGTCCGGCTGTCGGAGGACGATCACTCGGCGCGGTGAGATAAACTTGCCGCTCCGAATCCCAATCCCACAACTGCGGGTTCGGTCGGTTGATCAAACGGTTGTCCGGAATGATCCATTGGCGATCCAACGAACGAAACGCATAGCGAACCGGTTTGACACATGGACCATCATCGCGTCCTACAGGTTGCTTGCGCGATTCGTGACCAGGGAGTCCGCTTGAAACCGCTCGCATCACATGTCGGTCGCCAAGCTTTCCATGCACCTCGTGCGGATAGAACAAATCCTCTTGCTGTTCCTTGGGAGCGTGAATGAGTTTGTCCCATCGGCTCTTCAACGTGTCGGCATCGGGGGCGATGATCCAAGTTCGCCCCACCATGACTCCCGTCCCGTTGTAAACGAAGAAGTCATCGAGCGTCGGAAACGTAGACCACGCGCCGGTGCCTGCCGGAAGAAACGCCGCGCGCCAGTCAGTCGGACACTCCACCCATCCGTCATCGTCCAGCGAAATGTTTGTGATGGCTGCGAACTTCAGCTCTCTCGCTCCCAGCGGCAGCGACCGAAAGCGAACGATGGCCGGAGTCTCGTCATCACGCCGCACTCGCGAGGCCAGCACGATGCAGACTGGCTGTTGCACTCCCTGAAAGATTCGCGTCGGGACATCGGGCTGATGCCCTTCCGGCGAACAGTCGATGACCCAAATTTCATTCGCTCGCCGCCGCAGATAGTCCCGCATCTTCTGGAAGCCCGGACCGTTCAAGAACCCAGCCACCGTGATGAAACAGACGATGCCCGTGCCGGCATTCGGATCGTGGTCGAAGACTTTGTAGGTCGCCCAACGCCAGAAGTAGATGTAGAGGTTGCGGAGATGCCTGCTGTGCGTACCAACTCCCCATTCCTTCGGCGGCATCCAATGGCTCAGGATCGCCGACTTCTCGTCCTGCTTGCGTTCGCCTTCCACCCAGCCGCCCAGCCCTTTGGCTTTCTCCTTGTACGGTGGATTGCCGAGGACGACGGTGATCGGCTCGTGCTTCTTGATTTTATTCGCCTGTCGTCGTGATTCCGCGATCGGCGCATAAGTATTGGGAAGCCATTCTTCTTCGATGTTGGGATTGCCGAGCGTGTCGGTCACGAACATTCGCGGTGCGATTGTGGTTGCCCCATTCGTCAGCGCGCTGACTTCGGCCAGAATCCGAAGTTGCGCAACCGCGAACGGACCAAGCTGCATCTCAAACGCGATCAACCGGCCGAGCGCCGCATTGATTGCTCCGGGGACGGCTCCTTCACCTTCACTCTCACCGACGGTCTCTGCGATTCGGCGAAGCGTGCCGAGCATGAACGTCCCAGTTCCGACCGCCGGATCAGCCACCGTCACTTCGTTCGCCGCCAGCCCGCGCGGGAGTGCGAAACGATCGGTGCCGCGGGGTGCCTCGTCCACAAGTCTCACCATCGCCTCGACCACTTCTGGCGGCGTGTAGTACGACCCCGTCTTCTTGCGGAGCGCGTTGTCGTAGACTTCCAGGAAGTCCTCATAGAAGTAGAGCCAGGCGTCGGGATCACCCTTGCTGATCGCTTGCCAATGCACGACGTCGAGCACGCGAATGAGCGTGTCGAGCGATGTCTTCAGCGTCTTTTCGCCCTCGACTTCCTGCGTGACGATTCGTAACGCCGCACCGATGAGCGAGTTCGTCAGGCCAAGTTCCATCGCGACGCGGTCGATGCCGTCGCTGAGTTTGATGTCCCTCGCTCGCGCGACCAGCAATCCAAACGTCACCGCTTGCGCGTAACCATTGGCGAATTGCGCGTCGGTCGCTTCGGGAAACAGCATCTTCCGCCAACCTTTGGCCAGCCCGGTGAGCGCCTTGCTGCCCGCCTCCAGTTGCTCGGTCACTTCATCCCGCAGAAAGCGGCACAAGCGAGCGCTTTGATGAGCCAATTGCTTGGCATCTCGTGGCGGCGTCGGCTCCCACAGGAAGAAGTCGCTGAACAGCTTCTCGAGTTCGCCGGGCGCGTCGAGTTCCTTGCCGGAGGTCTCGATGTCTCCGGTCACATGGATCAGCGAGACAACCTCGCCTTCATGACAGAGGCTGAACTCGTTCCCATCGGAATAGATCAGGTTCGGTAGCGACCGAAGTTTCTCCCACTGCTGCTTGTCATGCGGGTTCTTGAACTTTCGAGGATCGGCTCCTTTGCCCGGAGCTTTCAGTTCAATGAATCCGACCAGAGTCTTCCTCTTGGTGACTGCGAAGTCGGGACGAGTCTTGAGATCAGACAGCGACGACTCGCCGACGCAGGTCACCACCTTTCGGGGAAACCGGCACAGTTCGGCCATATCAAGCAACAATGACTCGAACGGAGAACGAAGCTGCTCCTCAGGCTCGCCCGCCGCGGCAATGTTCGCCAGCTTGGCCTTTGCCGACGATCCGAAATTGGCCATCGCCGACTTGAGCGTCAACGTCATTGACACGGTCCTTGCGCCCGACGAGCTTCTTGCGATCCACAAGCCTTACTTTTACTGACTGACCTGTGAGAGCGTAGTTACCAGCGAACATCACAACAATGCGGCCAGTCGCCAGCCTCGCCTCGCTGGACCGTCGGTCTCCCCGAGTGAGTCACCCGTCTCGGAAGCGGAGATCATCCGTCGCTCGAACGAGTCCGCCGTGGCGGATTCGGTCAATCCGCTGCGGCGGATGGCGCGGTCGGGAGACCGGCCACAACAGGACGAAGGCCGGCCAAGATGGAGAGGCCCAGCGATGAGCAAGAAGTCGAGAGCTTGATCCTCGGCCTCACGAGTCGCCCTCGATCCGATCGAGCGGACCTGCTAGGTTTGCGCGTCGTTCTGGAACGGATTCCAAACTCGGAGATCGGATTCGTGCTGACTCGTCAAAAAGTTATCTTGGCCGTGCTGGACGTGGCTGGCCGGGCGGTCTCGTCCATTGAGTTGGTCAAGTGGATGTTCTTGCTGCGGCAGGAAACCAGCCTTGGCCGCGAATCGGCCTTCTATGATTTCGTCCCGTATCGGTTCGGTCCGTTTTCGTTCGCGCTCTATCGAGAACTGTCCACTTTGCGACGCGACGGGTATGTGACCGAGGAGCACTCGCAGGTTTCGCTTGCGGAAGCAACCCGCGAAGACGCTCGCGAGCGATCATCCGAACTGCCGAAAGACTGGATGCGGGCCATCCGCGAAGCCGTCGTGCGCCGTGGTTCTCTGTCTCAAGACGAGCTGCTGCGCGACATCTACACGCGCTATCCGTGGTTCGCGACTAAGAGCGAGTTGGTGCATTTGAAGCCGCGTGAGTCTGGGCTCCCTCCGCAGACGGAAATCGCGGTCTACACGGTCGGCTACGAAGGCAAGTCCGTGGATGAATTCTTCAACGGCCTGTTGGAGTCGCGAATCGCCTCGATCGTCGATGTGCGAGCGAATCCCATTTCGCGCAAGTACGGCTTCGCCAAACGGTCGATGTCCGAAATCGCCCGGAAGCTCGGAATTGGCTACGAACATCTGCCGGAGTTGGGCATCGCGAGTTCCGAGCGAGCCGACCTGAGCGATTACAGTTCGTATCAGCATCTGTTGGATCGGTATGAGACCGAAATGCTTCCCGGTCGCCGACAGGCCATTGACGTCGCCGTCGAGCACTTGCGGGAGCGACCGTCCGCGCTGCTTTGCATGGAGAAGGACGTCAGTTGCTGCCATCGCGGGCGGTTGGCAAAAGCCGTGGCACCTATACTCGGACGCAAGATCGTTCATCTCTCGTAATAGTGACCGACCGATGAAAGAACGACTCAAAGTTCTCATCACCGTGAAGACGTACCCGATCCCGTCGGCGAAGTACGGCGAATTGGTTTGCACGGCCGGCGTCACCGAAAGCGGTGACTTCCTCCGCCTCTATCCGATCAACTTTCGCGACCAGCCCTTCAGCAAGCAGTATCAGAAGTACCAATGGATCGAAGTTGAAGCGGAAAAACACAAAGGGCGAGACGCGCGCAAGGAAAACTACCGGCCCGACTGCGAAACGCTCGTCATGTTGGGCGAGAAGATTCCGACAAAGAAAGGCGATTGGTCCGCGCGAGGCAAATACGTTTTGAAGAACGTCGCCCGGTCGATGGAAGAGCTTCGCGACTGTCAAGAACGTGATGGCACTTCTCTGGGCATCATCCGGCCCAAGATCGTGCATGACCTAGTCGCCGAACCAACGGAGTGCGAGTGGAAAGGATCGTTCCTCGAAGAACTCCGGCAGGCCCGGTTGTGGGACGATCGCAAAGCCAGCAAAGAGCCACCTCGCAAAGTTCCGTTCAAATTCCAGTATGTCTTCGACTGCGATGATCCCCGCTGCAAAGGCCATCGCATGATGAACGAGGATTGGGAACTCGGCGTCTTGTTCTGGAAGCTGATTGATGCCGGAGCAACAGAATCCGAAGCGATCGAAAAGGTCCGCGAGAAGTTCCTCGTTGAAATCTGCGGACCAACCCGCGACACACATTTCTTTGTCGGCACCATCCTCGCGCACCCGAAAAGTTGGGTCGTGATTGGCTCGTTTTGGCCGAAGAAGGCTCCGCCCAAAACCGAAAAACCTACGCCCACAAAAGCGACGCAGAAGAAACTTTTCGAGTGAGTGGTTTGTGGTGCTCGTATCATCTGTCGCTCGAACGCGAAGACCTTCGGTCAACAGCGAGTGGCCACAACAGGCTCCGCTGGGCGATTGCAGCACTCGCAACAGGTTCGCTTGTATTTCCGATCGCATTCGCCAAACGAGTTCGAAGTGTAGGCCGAGGTCGGTGGATGTGGAGTCGCGGAGTTGTTCGAAAAGTTTCGTCTGTTGTTCGCGGTCATTGAGCCATGAACTCCGAGCGACCTCAACGCCAGTCTTCACCGCACTAACGCGGGGCGGATGACAGCGTCCCTCCGTCGCGATTCAGATTCTCCGGCTGACGTCCCTTGAATTTGCCACCGTGCGTCGCTTGAGACCAACCGAGGCGGACATCCCGTCCGCGCTCCACAAAGTGCCACACGGCTTCCTTCGCTCCATCGTCGCCAGTCTGTTCGCAATCGAAGAGGAGCGACACCTTACCATTGGCGAGGCGCTTGGCCCAGCGAGCGACCTTCTCGATTTGATGCTCGGTGATGCGGTTCGACATGATCGCGACCGCTGGGATGCCGAGGTTGTCGAGGCCGATCACGTCGTTGAAGCCTTCCACGGCGATGATGCCGTGACGAGCGATCGACTCACGATAGCCCGACGCTGTGAGGCGGCTCGCCTGTTGCCCGAAGAGTTCAAGTCCACGATGGAAACGTTTCGAAGACCGACCGGCGATCGTGAATGACCACGTTCCACTCGAAAGCTCCACTCAGAACGCGGGCCCGGTGTGCGTGGCGGAGCCACGACGGGATGCGGCGTGCCGCCAATCACTATCACGACGACAACACTTCCGAGAGAAACCGATTCCCACCTATTGAAAACCTTGATAGACTCGTGCCATGCGTAACCCATCCAAATCCGCCGTCCTCGACGAACTCTTCGATCCAGTCAGCCGCTGCCTGACGCCGGAGGTGGCTCGCCGCATTGCGGCGCTTCGAGCTTCGCCGCAAGTCCAACAAAAGTTGGACGACCTTGCCGAGAAGTCCACCGAGGGAACGCTGACCACCGACGAGCGGGCTGAGTATGAAACGTGCGTCCGTGCGATCAACTTCATCGGCGTGTTGCAGGCCAAGGCACGCGCCGTGATCGCCGCTGATGCGTCGAGTTGACGGCTATGGCGATCGACACCGCACTTCGCCGTCTCGTCCTTCAACGCGCGAGGAACTGCTGCGAATACTGTGGATGTCACCAGGACGACTTGCCGCTCGTCACGTTCCACGTTGAACACATCATCGCCAAGCAGCACGGCGGCGCGGACGACGAATCGAATCTCTGTCTCGCGTGCCATTGGTGCAATTTTCTCAAGGGCCCGAATCTGGCCACGCACGTGGACGGTCAGCTCGCTCCGCTGTTTCATCCCCGCACACAGCAATGGAACGAGCATTTCGCAGTCGAAGGAGATCGGATCGTCGGCCTTAGTCCGATCGGACGCGGCACCGTCGAATTGCTCAACATGAATGACAACGATCGACGTGAAATTCGCTGGGTCGCGTCTCAAGATTTCTGACGGTTCTCAATGATCCATTGAGGCGAGCACGACGTGCTCCCATTCTTCGCGTGTGAGATTCTCCGGTTGTCGTCCTTGAACGCTCCGCCGTGCATTCCTTGCGACCAGCCGAGCCGCACTTCCAAGCCCCTTTGCACCAATTGCCAGGCGGCTTCTTTCGCCCCTTCATCGCCCGTCTGTTCGCAATCGAAGAGGAGCGACACCTTTCCCTTGGCGAGTTGCTTTGCCAAGCGAACGATCTTCTCGATTTGCTGCTCGGTAATGCGGTTCGACATGATCGCCACCGCTGGAATGCCGAGGTTGTGAAAGCCGAGAACTCACAACATGGCGAGCGTCACCACGTCGGAGGCAGCGGCCGGCGACGTGTACCCACACCATGCACGCCCGACGGCGTAAACGACGCGGAGCGAATCGACTCGCCGGCGATGCGACCGGCAATCACGAGCGCCAGCGTCTGCCGCTCAGCACGCGACCCGGTGTGTTCGTGGCCGAGCCACGAAGGCCGGCGTGGAAGGAAAGCGACAAAACAGCCACGGCAGTCTAATTCGTCGTGTTAGGCAAACTGTAGCCCGACCCCTTGTGGGTCGGAGGGTTCGAGTTCTCTGCGGAAATGTCGCCGATGCAAAATCATCCGACCCACAAGGGGTCGGGCTACAAAGATCGCAATGTCAAGAATTAGCCAGCCGTGACAAAACAGCCGGAATCATCAGGCGCGAGGATGCCACACAAGAATCTCTCCCTTGCCGGGGACTGACGAATCACCGGAATACCGTTGATAGGTTCCGTCACGCTCTTCAATAGGAATCGGGAAGCCCAAGCTGGCGAGATGCTTCGCGTAGATACGCAGGAATGTGGGGTTGTAGTTGCAAGCGTAGGGAAAGGTCGGGAGCAGTTTGATCGGTTTCAGCGAAACGATGGTGCCTCGAATCATCCAGGCACCGGTGCGGATTTCCGCGCCACTGGAAAGGAAGATCGTGCCGCCTTTCATTTGCAGGCCGGCGAAATCGCGGACCAGGCCCTTGATCGCGATGATGCCACGTTTCATGTGCATGCCGACGTTGCCAACGATTTTTAGTTGGCCCCGCGTCATCGCCCGGCCGATCCATTTCACTTTGGTCGCGTCTCCGCGAATTTCGATCTGGTCGCTAGCCTCGCCTTCAACGGTGAAGAAGTCGTCCACGCGAAGCTGCCGCTTGCCGAGGAACACCGGCAACGCGCGGATCGCATCGTTCGTCAGTCCGG